>CAKZKB010000218.1 GCA_937121005.1 uncultured cyanobacterium
CGGCAGTTTCTGGTGTTTCCGCCGTCTCCTCAGTCTCCTCAGTCGGAGTTTCTTCGCTGGTTTCTGTCGTAGTTTCCGGCGATCCGCCGCAACTAGCTAGCAAGAGAGTGACGCAAAAAACCGCCGCCAGAAGTTGGTGCCCCATCCAATTGTTCTTCATCACTTCAAACCCGATAAACTGAATCCTACCATCATAAAAAGCTCGTGTCCCCAACGCAACCCCAACGCCCGCAAGCCTATCTCATTCTCGCCATTGGCGTGTTAGCAATTTCCACCGCCGCGATCTGGATCCGACTGGCAACGTCGGCGGCGAATGACAGCAGTGTTGGCTTCAGTTTAACCCTAGCTGCGTCGCGATCGCTACTGGCAGCATTGATGTTGGTTCCGGTTTGGCGCGATCGTCCCTGGCGGCACGGTACGCCAGCGCTCGCACGGGCTGTGGCGGCGGGGGTTTGTTTTGCCCTCCATATTGCCGCCTGGATTGCCTCTTTATCCTACACCTCGATCGCCGCTTCCACAACTTTAGTCACCACGAACCCCTTGTGGGTGGCGTTGCTGTCGTGGTGGTGGTTTGGAGAAAAACCCACTTCTAAGACAATTATCGGTATTTTTATCGCGTTAATAGGAGGGATTTTTGTTGCCCGAGGCGGACAAACTGGTGATGCTGGATCGAACCCCTTGTTAGGCGATGGTTTGGCATTGTTGGGGGCAGTAACGTTCAGTCTTTACTTATTATTAGGGCGAGAAGCCCAGCGTCGGGGTTTGAGTTTGGGCGAATATTCAGCGATCGCCTATTCGGTGGGGGCAATATTATTATTCCCCTTACCTTGGCTGTTTGGTTCGGGCTATGCCAACTATCCCGCCAGCGTCTACGGTTGTATGTTAATGTTAGCACTCTTTTCGCAGTTGGTGGGACATACGAGTATCAATTGGGCGGTACGATCGATTTCGCCAACGTTGGTGACTTTAGTGATTCTTTTAGAACCATTGGGGGCGACGTTGTTAGGCTATTTGGTGTTTGCAGAAGTGCCCGGACTAGAAGTGGCGATCGGGGCGGTATTATTGTTGTCGGGAGTAGCGATCGCTACGCTTCAATTAAAAATTAAAAATTAAAAATTTTGAGTTTGCACTCTTAACTTCATAGGGGGCGATCGATCCACTACAGAGAAACCGGGTTTCTACACCCGTTTAGTCTAAGATACCTGAATCCTTACCCCCCTTAAATCGATCGGCATAGAATTTCATCCCCCTAAAGGTAGTCAAGATTGAGAATCGATCGCTTTACAATGATATTGTATTGCACTTTGGGGATCGTCAACGCATGGTCGCGATCGAATATCAAGGCTTTGAAGGAACCGCTAGCGATAACTGGACGTTTGCAGCAACTCCGACAGCTTACAACACGGAAACCGCAGGCGATCGCCTAGAGGTGAATGGCGATGATGATGTCTGGAACCGCATTAAAAAATTCACAGGCGATATCGATAGTCCCGCCAACGGGAGTTTTTTCTGGGGAATGCAGGATTTAGATAATCCCAGTGTCGGTAGCGATATCACTCACACTCTCGATTTCAATGCGATCGATATTAGCAGTTACGATAATGTCACGCTTCAATTCCAGTATGCCAGTCTTGGGTTCGATGACCCCGATAGGATTTCTTATGCGATCGCCTACGATAATAACACAACTTGGGGAACGACAACCCCACTTTCAAAAGAGACTTCTGGAAACTGGAATGCGATCGCGATCGATGTCCCCGACAGTGCCAATTTCGTGCGACTGAGACTGCAAGCAAATCAAAATGGTGCGGACGATTTTGCAGGTTGGGACGACATTCGTTTGACTGGAGATATTATCGGCCCGGACACCATTTCTCCTAGCAAAATTGCCTTAACTCCGGCTGACAATGCCACCGATATTGACATCGCCACAGACTTAGGAATTCAGTTCGACGAACCCATCGCTTTGGGAATGGGAGAAATTGTACTCAAACAACTAGCAGATAATTCTACAGTTGAAACTTTTGATGTCAGCAGTTCTAGCCAAGTTAGCGTTAGCGGTGACACTGTAACCATCGACCCTTCTAGCAATCTCGACAATGGGACGGAATACGCGATCGAAATCGATTCGGGAGCCATTGAAGACCTAGCGGATAACGATTACGATGGCTTTACAGGTGACAGTGTTTGGAATTTTACCACCGAGCCAGCCGTTACGTCAACGCTGTTTATTTCTGAGTATGTCGAAGGTAGCAGCAACAACAAGGCACTAGAGTTTTATAACCCTACAGGTAGCCCGATCGACCTCAACGGTACAGATGATTATACCGTCGAATTTTCCTTTAATGGCGGCACTCAAACCCGAACGATCGACCTTACGGGAACAATTGCGGCTGGAGAAACTTACGTCCTCGCCGATGCAGATGCGAATGCTGCCATTCTCAATGTTGCTAACCAAACGGATCCCGGTTTCTTTTTTAATGGTAACGATGCCATCTTACTCCAGAAAAATGGTATCGTTGTAGACGCGATCGGTCAAGTCGGTTTCGATCCGGGTAGCGAGTGGGGAACTGGAAATACGTCCACGCAAGACAGTACCCTACGCCGCAATTCGGGCACGACATCTGGCGATAATAATCCCAGCGATGTTTTCGATCCCTCTGTTGAGTGGAACGGTTTCCCCCAAGATAGTTTTGACGACTTGGGAAACTTTGGAAGTCGCATCGACACGCCGCCGCAAGTTGTCAGTACGACTCCTTCTGATGGCAGTATAGAAGTAGTGAAGACATCCGATATTAATATCAATTTTGACGAAAACGTAGCGACGACAGGCGACTGGTTCGCAATTTCCGGTTCCGCTAGCGGCGCGATCGCGGCCGTAGCAAGTGGTAGCGGTAGCAGTTTTACAATCGATCCCGATACAAGTTTTATTGCAGGCGAAACCATCAGTGTCACTCTCGACTCGTCCCAAATTACAGATGAAGACGGAACCGCCAATCTTCTCGATGGAAATGGCAATGGTATCGCAGGTGATGACTTTGCTTTTAGCTTCGATGTCGTGGAGACTAGCAGTGTTCCAGTTGCGAACCAACCGCCTAAAAATACTGTCCCTTCCGAACCCATCACCGAGTTTGTTGTCTCAGATACGATCGGTGTTGGCGATCCAGATAACAGTATGCTGTCGGTGATGCTAGCAACTGAGAACGGAACCGTGACGCTAGCACAAACATCAGAGTTGAATTTTACTGAAGGTGACGGTAGCAAGGATGAAACTCTAGCCTTTTCGGGGTCGATCGCGGCGATTAATTCGGCTTTAGACGGCTTGACGTTTATCCCCGCAGTAGATTTTAGCGGCGATGCCAGTTTGGAGATCGTCTCTACCGATCCCGCAGGCAATTCGGATACAGATAGTATCGCGATCGCGGTCAACGATCCCAACGCCGATCCGCCTGAAAATAATATCCCAGAAAATCCAGTCTCGATACCTGCGAATACTCCCGTCGTTGGTGACAGTGGAAATACGGTCGATCTCCCTGTCGATCGCTGTTCTCTCGAAACCTTACGCCGTCCGTTCCCTTCCCTCAACGCGACAACTGAGATGTTGACAGGAACGCCCGCAACGGATATAATTACAGCAACGGAAAATTCAGAGACGATCGCCGTTTTCGGAAGTCGCGATCGCGTCCTCGGTCTGCGTGGCGATGATAACATTCTCGGGCACGACGATCGCGATACCCTCGCCGGAAACCAGGGCACCGACTATCTTGATGGCGATGCAGGAAACGACCTCATTTTTGGCGGTCGCGATGCTGATGCCATTCGAGGTAATATAGGAGATGATATCATTGCTGCCAATTTAGGACGCGATCGCGTTCGTGGCGATGCGGGAAACGATCTCATTTTTGGCAATCAAAATCGCGATCGTCTCGACAGTGGAGATGGCGACGATCGCGTTTATGGCGGTAAAGGCGACGATCTCATTGGTGGTGGAAACGGGAACGATCGTCTTGCAGGCGATCGCGACAACGACTGCATTTATGGCGAAGCAGGAGACGATACCCTCTACGGTGGAAATGGCGACGACACGCTAATCGGTGGTGGTGGCGACGACATTCTTTATGGCGAGGCGGGAGACGATATTTTCGTTCTCGATGCCAACCATCGTAACACCATTATCGCTGATTTTACCCCAGGACGCGATCGCTTGCAACTGTCAGGAGATCTGACAGTCGATCGCTTGACGATCGCCACTCTAGACAATGCGACTCAAATTCAGTTCCAGGGTCAAGTTTTAGCTACCCTTCCGGGAACCTTTGGCGATCGAGTTGACATCGAGAACTTTCTAGAGTAGCGATCGCGATCGCCTCTAAAAAGTGGAACTATTCCACCCCCACATTGACCCTTTCGCGTCGGCAAACTCGATATAAGTGCGATTAGCGGAAACGCCAAGTTGGTTTTCAATTTCTTGACAGAAATCCTTACTCATGGCCTTGGTTTGCCCCGGATTCATTGTACCGATACTTTTGATTTCCACATAACAAACCGGATCGGATGTACCGCCAAAGGTCATGGGAATATCCGACTCAAACGCAGTCATCACGTAAGACTCAGGCTTGCCTAAATGTTGGGCCAACTTCGCCGACAGGGTTTTTAGCATTCCTTCCACTGCTGACTTTTCGGGTGAGGCTTTCGAGGTTTGGACTTTAATTAAAGGCATAGTTGGGGAAGAGGTATGAGGTGCGAGGTATGAGGTGTGAGGTTCTAGGTTTCAAGGATAAAGTAGGAAGGATGAAGGATGAATATTGATGTCTCCCCATCCCCCTAATCCCCTAAAACCTAATACCTAAATTATCCGCCATAATTCCATCCGGTTTGGGATAGTTCTAAAATGTTGCCATCGCGGTGGACTCCGGCGGAGATGACTTCACCGACAAAAACCGTATGGTCGCCTTTTTCGACGGAACCGACAACGCGACATTCCACATAGCCGAGAGAATCTTTAATAATCGGACATCCGGTTTCGCCGAGATAAAATTCCACATCTTCAAATTTGTTGCCGACACGACGCTGCGGCTTAAAAAATTTCTGGGCCATGTCTTTTTGACCCGCATCTAAAAAACTCAGCGAAAACACGCCACTGGCTTTAATCATCGCATTAGAACCAGAGTCGGTTTTGACGCAATTGACCACTAGAGGTGGTTCAAACGAAGCCTGCGTCACCCAACTCGCCGTAAAACCGTTGACGTTCTCGCCTTCAGCCACGCCGCAGATGTAGAGGGCATGGGGAATTTTGCGGAGAATCGTTTTTTTCGCGTCTAAATCTAGCAAGAGTTTGCACCGTCGATCGACATCGTTTCTCATTCTACAAGGTTCTCGCTCTTTTTCAAACCCTCTGTTGGCGACGATCGCTTGGCCCGCAACAAATAGGTTGGCAGTTCGCCTTTCCCTTTGATGGGAATGCGGCCCCGAGGTTCGAGGACGTAGCCACTCTGGAGGCGATCGTAGGTGGCTTCAGTGACTTGAATGCAGTCGGCCAAACCATGAGACTCCATGCGACTGGCCAGGTTGACAGTATCCCCCCACAGATCGTAAATAAATTTTTTGATGCCAATTACGCCTGCAACCACCGGGCCGATCGCGATACCAATGCGAATGCTAAACTGCTGTCCGGCGATCCGATTAAAATTCGCTAGGGCCGCTTGCATATCGAGGGCCATATCGGCGATCGCCTCGGCACAATCCTCCCGAGGAACGGGCAAACCCGATACTACCATATAGGCATCGCCAATGGTTTTAATTTTCTCTAAACCGTGACGATCGGCCAGGCGATCGAATTCGGAGAAAATCTGGTTCAGCCATCTGACCAATTCGGCAGGTTCGATGTGGCTAGATAGGGCCGTAAACCCGACAATATCGGCAAATAGAACCCCCGCGTCGGCAAAACTATCCGCGATCGCTTCGCTTTCGACTTGTTGTTTGAGGCGTTCGGCGATGGGATGGGGTAAGATATTGAGCAGCAACCGTTCGGAGCGATCGCGTTCGGATTCTAAGGTTCGGTACGCCTTTTCTAAGGCCCGGCGGGCGTTAAACTCCGACCGCCGAATGCGATCGTATAGAAATACAGATAAATCGCAAATTAACGCCGTCCAGGTCATATAAAGAAAGGTCAGAGAGGGGGTTAAAAATGTGGCTGGCATTTGCACGTCTAAATTGAGTGCGGTCATGCCAAAAATCCAGTATGCCAGTACCCCCAACTGCGACAATAAATGCAACGGCCAGTACACAGAAATTAACGTTGCTTGCCCCAAAAATACCAACGGCCACACCAAGAAAGAAGGCATGAGAACCCCTGAAAACGTATCTCGAATCTGAGGACTCAAGCCCAGAAGCCAAGAAAAGATTAAGAACATGACACCGGGACGGTGGCGACCGAAGGGAGTTTGTAGCAACCCCAGACACAGCAACAAGCAAACCTCGACCACCAGTTGCATCCGCAACCAATTTATATTAAATGCGTCAGAGTTCGATCGCCAATAGCTGATTTCTAAAACGGTAAAACTGAGATAGAGTACCAATGCTAAAACGATGCCCAGTCGCAAGCGTTCTTTCAAAAAGTGCCGCCGCCACGCCTCGTAGTCGAGGGTTTCGATCTCGTCTTTTGTCGGCAAGCCATCGATGTGTTGCAGCAAACGACTTAAGCGAATTTGCCACCGTTTTAGGGTTCTTTTCATGTCATAGCCCAGGGGTGAGGGGAGAGAACCACTGCTAGTGTAATACCATTTTCCACAATTAATGCAAAAAATTACGTTAAGGATTGAGATAGGCTTATTTTTTAACCCGAGTTCGATTTTTCAAAGGGCGATAAAAAAACGCCGATCGATGTGCCGCCGATCGAGTCTGTTGGGGCTATAGTGGGGGCTGATTTTTGTTGAAGTCTCCCGAATCGAGAGCGTCGATCGCGTTTCTAGCGGAAAATGCGTAGTTTCGCGGTAAGATAGACCTATGAAGAGCATCGACATTGGCGGGATCCCCCACGCTTACGACCTGACTGATTTCGGTAGAAGCGATCGCACCCTGGTCTTTTTGCACGGGTGGCTGTTGAGCCGTCGCTACTGGCAGCCTGTTGTGTCTCGGCTGACCCCAGAATACCGATGTTTGTGCTACGATTTGCGCGGCTTTGGCGACTCCCAACCGCGATCCTATCCCACCACCGACGATCGCGGTTACGCCCCCATTGACTACGCCAAGGACTTAGGCGAACTCCTCGATCGCCTCAATATTAACAAAGCCTGGTTGGTGGGGCATTCCCTCGGCGGCACCATTGCCCTGTGGGGAGCCCATTTGTTCGGCGATCGCGTCGAAGGAGTCATCTGCGTCAACGCTGGCGGTGGAATTTATCTGAAAGAAGAATTCGAGCGTTTTCGTACCGCAGGGGCCGCGATCGTCAAAATACGCCCCCGATGGTTGTGTTCTATTCCCTTGCTACACTGGTTGTTTGCGCGTTCCAGCGTCGCCCGTCCCGTCGATAGCAGTTGGGGCCGACAGCGTTCTATCGATTTTGTGGCTGCCCATCCCGCCGCCGCTTTGGGTACGCTGCTCGATTCTACCACAGAAGCGGAAGTGCACCAGCTACCGCAAATTGTCGCCCAACTGTGTCAGCCGGCCTATTTTATTGCAGGTAGCAAGGATGCGGTGATGGATCCGAAATACGTTCGTCATTTGGCCAGTTTTCATCCTTTATTTCAGAAAGGCTGCGAAAATGTGTTTGAAATTGCTGAATGCGGCCATTTGGCTTCTATCGAACAACCGGATGCTGTCGTCGATCGCATTCGCACGATTTTGAGCCAAACTGATTGATATCATTTTCCTATATCGCGAATCCCGGTAAAAAAGACATACACCGATCCCGACGATCGCTCCTTATCCCCGGCCTAGGCGCTAAAACCCCGACCCTTTAGGGCGGGCCTCCATCAAGTGACGGTTAAATTTTGTAACACGCTCTTCACACCCACTCGCTTGTGTGTTAAACTAAAAACGTGAGTCTAGTAGGCGTATCGACTGCGTGTTGAAACATTCCTAGTACGGAGAAAT
>CAKZKB010000219.1 GCA_937121005.1 uncultured cyanobacterium
CATTTGTAAGGGGACGAACGATCCAATTGTAAAGTTTTTTTGCTCTATCTCTGACTTCAGGATTGTTTCCTAACGTTTTTAGATCGGATTTTAACTGAGTCACAACATCGGTAACTGTTTTTTTATCTACAAATGTTTCTTTATATTCAAAACTGCTATCGGGAAGTTGATAGACGATCGCGATCCGATCGCGTAACACAATCGGATAAATTATCGCGGCTGTGGGATCGATTTCGGTAATACCAACTTCTTGCGATTCGGTACAGAAATCGCCGAAGAAGTTGTTAATTTCAGCCAGTTGTAAAGACTCGATCGCGTCGATCGCTTTCTTCAAATAACCTGGTTTCTGGCGAATACTCTCGTCAGTCAGAACCAGATCCACAAACTCTCGATAAACCGGACGAATTTTGTCCCGAAAATTGAACCGCAGATCGTCTTGCAATGTGGCAATGTCTCGACGCACTTCTTTGAGATTTTCGATGGCTAGTTCGTAAGCGGTTGCGGCTGCATTGCGATCGTCGAGTTGTGTTAACACTCGTCCCAACTGCCAATTCCATAGATAAGCAATGTCGTCGGCTTTAACAGCATTAATTTCCTGAATCGCTTTCTGAGTAACGATCTTGGCTTCTAGATACTGTTGGTTTTCCTCGTACAAACGACCGAGAACACCTAACGCATAGGAGTGCGATCGCGGATCGTTTAATCCTTCCGCTTGTTGGTTGGCAATGCTTAAAAGTTGTGCGGCGACTTCCTTATTTCCTAACTGAATGGATCGTTCCGCCAGTTCCACATAACCATATACAGAGACGCGACTGGGTTGAAAGCCTCCTAACTGCGATCGCAAGCGTTCTAAGAGTGAAAGTGCAGGCGATCGCTCGGAATTTTCAACGAGAATTTGCAGTTGCTTTAACCCCGCTTTCAACTTTGTTGTTGGCGAAGCGGACTCAATTAATTCAGCTTGTTGGTAGTAGTCAAGTGCCTTGTCGCGATCGCTGGGTTGCCAACTATCTCCCAAACTTAACAGTGTTGCCGCCTGCTGTTCCGGTTGCTGTAATTGTTGTAAAATATCTAAACTGCGTTGCAACCGCTCTCGCGATCGCTCCCATTCTCCCAAGCGGCGATCGAGATTTCCCAAACTGCGGTAGGCGATCGCTTTCAAAAGCGGATCGGGTTCTTCTTCCAAATCGCGATCGATCTCGGTTAATGTTTGCTCTGCAAGGCGATACAATCCCAACACTTGCATGGCTTGAACTTGGTTAATTCGACTTCCCAGTTCTCCCTGGCGATCGCCAATATGTTGGTAATATTGCGTTGCCGTTTTCCAAGTTGATAACGCAGTTTCTGATTCTCCAGTTGACAACAAAAAACGACCCCGAGTGTTGCAAATGCTAGCCAGAACAGCAGCTTCACTCATACTAATATCTGGAATGTCAACTTCGCTAGCATCCTCCTTTGGCATCGAACAGCTATGTTCGACTCCACCGGGGAATAAAGACAAACTGCGATCGATGGCATCTCTAGCATCATCCCAACGTCCCAGTTGCTGGTAAGCTAAACTGAGGTAGTTAGAAGCCATCGCCAGTTGCAGGCGATCGCTGCTTTCTGTGAGGGATTCGATCCCCCTTTCCCACTGGCTAGCCGCTTCAGAAAACTGACCGCGACGGTAGAAATCTCGACCGCGATCGAGCCAAGTTGAGGTGTTTGAGATATCGCGATCGACGATAGAGAAAGAGTCAATCGATGTAGGAATTGCGGCGATCGCACTGCTGTCAATCGCCACAACTAATAACCAACTAGAGAGGATCCAGTAACGCATCTACTCTTCCTCCAAACTACCAAATTGCTGCCGATAGCGATCGAGGAGTTTTTGGATGCGTTGAACCTCATTTTCGGCTTGTTCTCGTCCTTGACGTTCGATCGCTTCTGCTTCTTCTGAAGCCAAGTAACGCTTGCCAAATCGATCGTACCAGTAGAGAACTTCTCGCTCCACACCCGCATAGTTGCGAACCCCACGACCGATCCCCAAACCAATTTCCTCCATCCAAAATGGCTCGCCAATTTGCAAGCGATAGGTTCCATTTTCTAAGCGATAGACTTCAAAGGGTTGATGTCGATCGCGCTGCCAGTATTCTGGGTTGTAGATGATGTAGTACAATACACCTAACTTGGCATAGGTTTTCATCTTGCGATCGTACTCCCCTCCTGGGGTTCGAGAAACCACCTCCAAAACCAGGACGGGAACGACATCATTTTCCTCCCAAACCACATAACTCGATCGCGATCGTCCTTGTTTGCGGCGATCGACCCCCACGCTAAGAAACCCGTCGGGAACCACTGGAACTAGGGGTGTAATTCCCGTTGTGTGGTAAACTCCCATATCCACGCCAAAAAACCAATCATCGCGATCGCCGCGAATAAATTCCAGCAGAAACAGCAGGAAGTTGGGAATAAAATTTTGGTCTTCGTTGTCTACTGGCGTATCGTCACTACAGGGAAGTTCTTCACTGGTGGGAAGTTGTTGTCGGTGTAATTGTACCATTGTTTAGTCGTAAGCATTTAGGTTAACTATCGAGATCCCCCCTAACCCTTAGTAAGGTGGGGATAAATTGGTCTCCCCCGAATTCGCGGGGGACAGAAGGGGGATCTGTCAGCGATGTTGAATTCTACCTGAATAGTTACGTTTAGTCCTCCGTCGCGCATCCATCTATAGGATATCGCAGTTCGTAGGAACCCGGCGAACTCGCAACCAAATCGATGTCACCGTCAGGTTGAATTTCCCATGCAGTTGCTTCTACCAGTATATCTCCATTTTGGAAGTCGCCATCGATCGCTTCTCCAGCCATTTCACCGTCGATGGAGGGTAAACGAACATCATCCCAAATCGCCTCGCCACTAAGAAATTCTCCTGTAGACAAGGGTACACCTTCACGACCCGTCACCACAAACTGATTTTCCCGGCCGATTTTGCAGGGGTTGTCGGTGACTAACGCATTGGGATCGACGGGTTCTTGTGGCAGTTCCTCCAGTCCTTGGGTAGAGTCTACACCACTCAAGTCTAAAGCAATTGTACCGCTTAACTCTGGCGAAACCAAGGAAAAAGCAGTAATATCGTTCGTTGTCAGTTCTTGAGGACTCTCGAGCGAAATTGGCGTTCCTAAAATCGATTCGAGTTGCTCGCGAGTGCGAATTTCTAAGCCAATAGCGGCCGGAGTAACGATCCGAACTCGTCCGCCAGATCCCCCTTCAGCATTGGTGGTAATGTTGCTGTTTCCTAACGCTGCAATAACACCAGCGATAACGGTTACGTTCCCTCCAGAAGCGGTATCGAGAGCGTCTGTGGTGATGTTACTGCGGTTGCGAAGGATAAAAGAGTTAGCATTGATGTTAATATTTCCGCGATCGCTGCGGGTATTTGAACTAATTGTCGCTCCATTTTCTAAGGCGATCGCATCCGCATCAATGTCAATATTTCCAGCCGGGCCCGTACTCTCTCCGCTAGTGCTAATTGTCGCACCATCTCGCAGTCGAAATGAAGATGCAGTTACTCTTAAATCTCCTGCGGCCCCCGTTCCTAGTGTATTGGCAAAAAAACCGCTAGGAACGCCACCATCTCCCGAAACTCCGGCAATTTCAATGGTATCGAAAGCAATAACTGTCACCGTACCACCGCGTCCGCTACTATTAGAACCGGTAGCGGCTCCAATACGAGAACCGTCCCTTAAGTACACGCGATCGGCGACAATCGTTACGTTTCTAGCATCACCGCTTCCCAATGCCGGGCCAGTATCGACAAACTCTCGGAGAGCATCATCAATTGATAACACCTCTTCTATGTTTTCTACAGGAAGCGTATCTGCTGAGATTAAAGCACCATTGGTTAATTGCAGTTCTTCTGCGGCGATCGAGATAGTTCCGGCATCTCCCCTGCCAATTGTCGTGGTCAAAAAAGCAGCAATACCCTCAAGTTGAATATCCGTCGCGCTAACGGTTAAGTTTCCTCCATTTCCAGTACCGAGGGTTGCAGAAGCAACTCCGGCTCGTTCTCGAATACTAAATTCTCCGGTATCGATGGTTATATTTCCTGCATTTCCAGATCCCAAGGAGACAGTTGCCAATCCTGCAAATTGCCGATATTCTCCGAGCAAGCGAACAAAATTCTCTTCTGTAAAAGCCGTGTCCGCTTCTTCTGGAAACGGTCCGACAATTTCAATAAACTCAGCGGCAGTAA
>CAKZKB010000220.1 GCA_937121005.1 uncultured cyanobacterium
TTATTATTTGTTTCATAATTCCTAATTTTAAAATTTAACATTAACTCCTAATACATAGGTTCTTGTCATAGGATAATGCCTTCCTCCTTGTGCTGATTCCACAAGAATTTCAGGATCCCAGCCCGGATAATAGTTGTCAAAGCTGTACAAATTCCTGCCGGATAAATAAATACGTAACCCTTCAAGGTTCAGGGTATTGGTAACCGCTTCAGGCATGTTGTATCCAATTTGAATGGATTTAATTTTCATGTAGGAGGCCTTCCATGACCAATAAGTGGAATACCAGGCATATGGTTCTCCACGGCCTTCACCGTGATGAAAAAACCTTGGATAAATGGCATTTGGATCAGGGTTTTCACGGGTCCACCGATTATCCCACATCCATTGTTGCACGTTTGATTTATTGGCGAAAGCCCGAGCTGCATAATTTTCTAAGTTTCTTCTCATTCCCCCTGCACCGTAAAAGGTCAAAGAAAAATCAAATGATTTATATTTGGCACTTAACTGGCCCCCATACGTATATTTCGGAGATGTCTGGCCAATAACTTTCCGGTCGTATTCAGCAGTAACCTTGCCATCAGGCACACCTTCCGGTCCACTGATGTCTTTGTATTTAATATCTCCCGGTTCTGGACTGTAAGGCTGATCAGCATAGCTTTGAATATCCTGCTCGTCTACAAAAAGTCCATCGTCCACATATCCGTAAATGGCATTTAGCGGTTGCCCAATAAATAGCCCCTGCTGGATATCTTTCTCAACTTTCGAAAGAGATAGTACCTCATTGTTTACAATAGCAAAATTGGGCGTGAAGCTATAGGTAAAATCACCAACAGTGTTCCGGTATTTTATGCTAACATCCCATCCCTGGTTTTTAACCTTTCCGGCATTCACCGGTGATGATCCCAAACCCAATAAACCTGCTGTGGTAATATTGTAGAGGATGTCGCGTGTGGTTTTATCGAAATAATCCACAGAAAGATTTAGTTTGCCTTCAAAAACGGAAAAATCAACACCTAAATCAATAATACGAGTTGTTTCCCAGGTAATGTTTTCATTAGCTACAGTATTTAGTATAATCCCGGGATTGACATTATCTCCATTTCCTCCCATTCCATTCATAGAAATCGAGCCATCGGTGGTGCTAATTGTTGCGCCTCCGAACATTTGAATACCGCCATTAAATTGAGGCCCGTTTCCTGCAATTCCCGTTAGAGAAATATCTCCGCTTCCGGTTGTAGCGATCGTCGATCCTCCGTCAAGAACGAGACCTTCAGTATGGATTCCCGAACCATTTCCCACTCCTGAAAGCGCTATAGAACCATCGATCGCGCTAACATTTCCTGCGATGCGAATACCATTGTTGTCCTCAGTTCCATTCCCTCCCGTTCCTGTTAGAGAAATGTCTCCGGTTCCGGTTGCCGCGATCGTCCCCATTGTCCCGAGAACAATACCTCCATTATCGTTTCCCGAACCGTTTCCCGTTCCCGTCAGGACGATCGAACCGTCATTGGTGCTAATACTTCCCGATATCTGAATGCCGCGATTGACATTGACTGAATTTCCCGCTATACCGTTGATGGTAATGGAGCCGTCATTGGTGCTAATGCTACTCGTTTCGCTGATGCTAATTCCGGGACTGTTTTGGACTCCATCATTGCCCGTTCCCGTCAGAGAAATGCTCCCGGTTCCCGTTGCCGCGATCGTCCCTGGAACGAAGATACCAGCATTGTTGATAACCGAACTCCCCCCCATTCCTTCGAGCGTTATTAAACCGTCGATCGTGCTAACTATTCCAGCAATTGTAATACCGGGACTCGACTCCATTGCATTGCCACCCGTGCCGTTTGCGGATATCGATCCCTCGGTGGTGCTAACATTTCCTAAGAGGCGAATGCCACCGTTGACCATAGTTCCATTGCCTCCAGTTCCCTCGAGAGAAATATCTCCGGTTCCGGTTGTGGCGATCGTCCCCATCTCGTCAACAAAGACACCGTGATTGTCACTGCCAGAACCGCTTCCCGTTCCCTCTAAAACAATCGCACCATCAACGGCACGAACGTCTCCCTCGATATCAATACCGTGATTGAATCGAACTCCATTTCCACTCGTTCCCATCATGGAAATCGTTCCGGTTTCTAACGCTTCCACTACTCCGGTTGCAAACACAGAAATGCCAGCATTTTGATTTCCACCCGAGCCGTTATTCCGGCCAATAAAAGTTATCGAACCGTCAATCGTGCTAACTTCTCCTCCGACAGTAATGCCAAAATTGTTGCCGCTAGCACTATTTCCAGCCGTTCCATCTATCAAAATCGAACCATCAACGGTGCTAATATCACCGCCAACAAAAACGCCAGAGACGACGCTACTGTTATCTCCGCCAACTCCCGTCAACGAAATGTTACCAGTCCCCAAAGCTGTCAAAGTTGCTCCAGTCAAAATAGAAACACCGTCGGTATTGCTTCCCGAATTTCCACCCGTTCCGTTGAGGGTTATAGCTCCATCAACAGTGGTAATATTTCCACCAAAACCAATTCCACGACTATTAATACCATCACCTGCGATTCCTGTTAGAGAAATGTTGCCAGTTCCCATTGTCTCGATGCTAGTTACGCTATCAGCAAGGATACCAAAATTATTGCCACCTGTAGTGTTATTCGTCCCATCTAAGATAATGTTTCCGCCTCCCGCATTTAGAGATCCAGCGTTAAGTGTGATTCCAACTCCACCACTAACATTTGATGTCCCGGAAATATTGATATCTCCCCCTAGGGTAGAAATGGGGTTATTAATTGCAACGCGCCCGCTACCGTTAGCATCAAAGTCGCCATTTAAGTTTATATTGAGAGGGGCGCTAACTGTAGTTCCGTCGATCGCGACATTAATTAGAATGTCGTTGTGGGCGTTCAGCGTTAGGGTACGTTCGTCTGCTAAATTAAACGTTAGCGGTGCGTTAAGCCTGATATTTCCTTCTTCTGTACCGCCACTTCCAGTGACGATCGTCACGTTTCCAGACATGAGCGCCATCTCTATCGATCCGATTGCCAATTCAGCAGGAGATCCTGACGAGATAAATTCAAATGGTGTACTTGTATCAATATTCATATCAACATATCCGGCAACAATATCGATATTGTAGGGATCGATGAGCCATTCTCCCCCACTGCCAAAGGGTGCGGAAATATCGGGAACGGTGGCAATTTCAAACGATCGCAAGCCACTGGTTTCGACAAACCCACCATCGCCACCCAGTTCGCCACCACGAACGGAAAGACTGCCGAAAATACGTGCATTTTCCTCAGCAAACAAAACGACTTGACCGCCATTTGCCATGCCGATACCGTCCGCAGAGAGAGTAGAATTGGCATCGACAAAAATCTGCGAGGCGTTGGGGATAATACCGTTACCTTGACGATCGCCTCCGATAAAAATATTGCCGCCACTGCTAACACTGGATGCTTCGATATTGGCATTGACAACAGCAACGCGATCGCCCAATATGGCAAGAGTGGGGGAGGGGGAGAGGGGGAGAAGAATTAGAAACATCAACGGTTCCAGAAACGATCGCGTCTCCTGTTTGCGGATCGATCCGAATGCCAGATCCGGCAATGCTTATCGTGCCATCATCGTGAATAATAATATTGCTGTGGCTACTGTCAATATGTCCGCCTGTCAGTAAATGGGTTAAGGTGTTGTTAGTAGTGGGTAGGAATTCTAGGTTTAATAAATTTCCCGGTGCGCTGAGACGAACGAGATTTTCTCCCGGTACGGCAGCAATGGTAATATTGCCACCAGGCGATCGCAGTGTCCCAGTATTGACGATCGTCCCGCCTAAAAGTCCGAGTTGGTGTCCGAAGGGAACGGATAAAACACCCTCGTTAACCAAAACTCCACCAAGAGGGTTAGAAAAGTTAAAGGCGATCGGATCGCCAACCAATTGAGACCAATTGGTCTCATTTTCCAGTCCCAACCAACCACTCCCAAAGCCGATCCCCGTCGCAGTGGTGGCGGTAAAGTCAGCCGGAACGTTAAGACTCGCATTCTGTCCGAAGACAATTCCGGCCGGGTTCATTAAAAATAAGTTAGAATTGCCCCCAGAAACTTGGATTAAACCGTTGATATAAGACGCATCTCCCCCAGTGACGCGGCTGAGGATATTGTTAATATCGGGAGTGGTGATAAAATTGGCAATGCGCCCAGTTTCAACCCCAAACTCGTCGAAACTGTGGAACAAGTTGGATCCATCTGAAGATAGGGATCCGCCAAAAATGTCTACGCGATCGCCGTCAGGAGAGACGATCGTCCCGGCACTACCATCGGGTACAATGGTTTGGGCGAGAGTAGGAGCAGCGATCGCCACTGTGGAAAAAAACGCGATCGCCCCCCAACAGGCAGAAATGCCCTCAAATTCGGAGCCAGTCCAGTTTTTCATATACCAACCAACCTAGCCGCAACTCTGGAGACCGCACGCCTGATTTTTCTAGCATACCCCAAAAATACGCGATCGTCTTGTCAGGGAGCCACTACAAATTTGGTCTGCCCCAGGTCTCTTAATTTTCTCTATACGATCCCTGAGTCCGAGGGAGAATCACCCTCGTTTATGATATCATAGAAAAATTCACCACAAACTAGATAGGGAAATGCGAATCGCGATCGCGGGTGCGGGATTAGCCGGACTCTCTGCTGCTGTCAACTTAGTCGATGCGGGTCACGAGGTCGAAATTTACGAATCTCGTCCCTTCGTCGGCGGTAAGGTTGGCAGTTGGGTCGATAAAGATGGCAACCATTTAGAAATGGGATTGCACGTCTTTTTCGGTTGCTATTATAACTTATTTGCCCTGATGGAAAAAGTAGGCGCACTGCGAAACCTGCGCCTAAAAGACCACGTTCATACCTTTGTCAACAAAGGCGGAAACTTGGGGGCGCTCGATTTTCGCTTCCCCGCCGGAGCGCCGTTTCATGGCTTGAAAGCCTTCTTTACGACCACGCAGTTGTCGGTTCGCGATAAGATCCAAAATTCTTTAGCATTAGGAACCAGCCCCATTGTCCGAGGTTTAGTTGATTTTGATGGGGCAATGTCCACCATTCGCGAATTAGATAAAGTCAGTTTTGCCGATTGGTTTCGCGCTCATGGCGGCAATCAAAACAGTCTCGATCGAATGTGGAACCCGATCGCCTATGCGTTAGGATTTATCGATACCGAAAATATTTCTGCTCGCTGTATGCTGACGATCTTCCAGTTTTTCGCTGCGAAAACGGAAGCATCCGTACTGCGAATGCTAACCGGATCGCCAGACCAGTATTTACACAAACCGATCGTCCAATATTTAGAAGAACGCGGGGCAAAAATTCATACCCGCCGTCGGGTGCGAGAGGTACAATTTACAGAGGAAAATGGCAGCACTCGCGTCACAGGAATTACCGTCGCCAAAGGGGAAAGCGAAGAGACGATCGCCGCCGATGCCTATTTATTTGCGCTTGACGTTCCCGGCATTCAAAAAGTGTTACCCTCGGCATGGCGGAAATGGCCCGAATTTGGTAATATCTACAAATTGGAAGCCGTTCCCGTGGCCACCGTGCAGCTACGATTTGACGGTTGGGTGAGCGAAATGCACGATCGCGAAGCGCGGAAGCAACTCCAACGTGCCGTCGGTCTCGACAATTTATTATACACTGCCGATGCGGATTTCTCCTGCTTCGCCGATCTCGCTTTAACCAGCCCTAGCGACTATTACAAACCCGGAGAAGGTTCCCTATTGCAGTTAGTTCTCACTCCTGGGGATCCGTTTATCAAACAGAGTAACGAGGCGATCGCCCACCACGTTCTCGCCCAGGTTCGCGACCTGTTTCCCTCCGCTCGCGACCTGAATATGACCTGGTACGGTGTGGTAAAATTAGCGCAATCGTTGTATCGCGAATCCCCCGGAACCGATCGCTTTCGTCCGCCCCAAAAAACCGCGATCGGCAACTTTTTCCTCGCCGGAAGCTACACCCAACAAGACTACATCGACAGCATGGAAGGGGCGACTATTTCCGGGAAACAAGCCGCACAAGCCATCCTTAACAGTAGGTTTCAGTGACCAGTTTTTAGATTAGGGAATTAGGGAATTAGGGAATTAGGGGATTGGGGGGTTAGGGGGATGGGGAGAAATCAATATTCATCCTTCATCCTTCCTAGTAAGTATTCAGGTGGTACAGAGAAACCCGGTTTCTGAGGGGAGAAACTCGAATTTTGTCCGGCTATAAGCGAGAAACCGGGTTTCTACACCCGTTTAGCCTAGCATACCTGAATCCTTACCCTTCCTACTTCATCCTTGAAATCTCATAGCTCCCCCATTACCCATTACCAATCACCAATTTACCAATGTCTAACTGGCTCGAACACAGCGTCCAAATTGAAATTCCCCTCCCCATCGATCGCGTCTGGGAATTGTGGTCGGACATCGAAAATATGTCCGAATGGATGGGATGGATCGACTCAGTAGAAATCCTCCCGGAAGACCCCGATCTGTCGCGGTGGAAACTCTCGGAAAGACGGCTGAACTTCGAGTTTACTTGGCTCTCGAGAATTTATCGCGTCGTGCCCCACCAACTGATACAATGGGAATCGGTCGATGGTTTGCCCAATCGCGGTGCCGTGCGCTTTTACGATCGCAAAGGCAGCAGCATCGTGCGTTTGAGCATTGCTTACGACATTCCGGGGATCGTGGGTAAAATTCTCGATCGCCTGTTTTTAGGACAGTTTGTGGAAGCCTCCATTCGTGCCGACATGGAACGCTTTCGCGACTACGCCCTGGCCGCTTCGCGGAATTAAAAATTCAAAATTAAAAAGATTGAGTTTACGTTTAAACTGGAGGCTTGTCACCTTTCACCTCTCGGTTAGATCGTTCCTAATTCCATCTTTGCCATGGAACTCAAACAAGTCATTATTGCCCACAAAGCCGGAAACAAACTTTCCAAAGAGTGGGGAGAAACCTGCGCCCACCAACTCGAAGCCCGAGGCTGTCGAGTTTTGCTCGGCCCCACTGGCCCCACCGACAATCCGTACCCCGTTTTTATCGCTTCAGCCACCTCTAAAATCGACTTGGCGATCGTCCTAGGTGGAGACGGTTCCGTATTAACCGCCGCGCGTCACGTTTCCGAAGCAGGTATTCCTATTTTAGCAGTTAACGTGGGCGGACATTTGGGATTTTTGACCGAACCGTTCGAGCATTTTGAAGATACCGAACGGGTGTGGGATCGCCTCAGCGAAGATCGCTTTGCGGTACAGCGACGCATGATGCTAGCGGCGCAACTTTACGATGGCGATCGCCGCGATATCGAACCCGCCAGCGATCGCTATTTAGCCCTCAATGAAATGTGCGTCAAACCCGCTTCCCCCGATCGGATGATGACTTCAACCTTAGAAATCGAAATTGATGGGGCAGTGGTGGATCAATTTCAAGGGGATGGGTTGCTCGTTTCCACGCCAACAGGTTCCACTTGTTATAACCTATCAGCAAATGGCCCGATCGTCCACATGGGGATGGAAGCCATGGTGGTTGCGCCGATTTGTCCCTTGAGTTTGTCCAGTCGTCCGATCGTGATTCCACCGCGATCGCAGGTGACAATTTGGACGTTGCGCGATCGCGATTTAAACACCAAATTGTGGATGGATGGCGTACTCGCAACCGCCATCTGGCCGAACCAGCGCGTCGATGTGGGCATGGCTGAGTGTCAGGCCCAGTTTATCATCCTTCGCGAAGATTTTTCCTACTACAAAACCCTGCGGGAAAAACTCAACTGGGCTGGTTCGCGGATTCATTATAACAACCCGCGCGGCCGATCTAGCAGATAAGATTAAGTGGTAGAAGCCAGCACTTCCCAACGGCGAGGAACCCGCAAGTCTCGCCAAATTTGTGTCGCCGCTAGCGCCCCATCTCCAGCCGCAACGATCGCCTGATTGAGTCCCACTTTTAGATCGCCAATGGCGAAAATACGCGGGTGGGAAGTGCGCCCCATTTTGTCAGTGACGAGATAGCCGCCTTTGCGGTCTAAATTAAACTCTTGTAAGTAGGCATTGTGGTAGGTCGAACCCATGGAAATCAAGCCTGTTTCTAAAGGGAAGATCGTCCCATCGACGAGTTGAACTCCCGTCATTTGATGGTTGCGTCCTAAGAACTGTTCGATCGGCGTTTCCACAATTCGATAACCGTATTCTTGCAGTTGAGTTTTTAACGGTTCGCTCACTTCAAACTGTCCGTGCGTAAAAATGGTGATATAGGCCGTAAACCAACTGAGATTAAACACCATTTCTTCGATGCTGGCTTCGCTTCCGGCAAAAAATCCGCATTGTTTGTCTGCCATTTCGTAGCCGTCGCAGACCATACAAACGTGCAAGTTATACCCGGCATACTCGTAAACATTTTTCATGTCTTCTAGCGGTGGCAAATTATCGATGATGCCACTAGCTGCAATCAGATATTTTGCCCGAAACACCGGATAAATGCTGTTGGTTCGCCCAACTTTGACGCGCACGGAAAAACTGTCTCCTTCATCGATAACGCTTTCGACAAAGCCATTGAGAAAGTCGCCATCGAGAGAGTCGTAATGTTGCTTGCCTTTTTGTAGTAAAACTCGTCCCGGCGTATCCGGTGGCAAACCGAGGTAGTTGTGCAATTCCTGCATCCAAAACGATCGCGCCTTGCCTTTATCAATAATTAAACTGGAAAGGCGAAAGCGTTGCAAGTAAATTCCGGCGGAAAGTCCGCCTGCACCGCCACCAACAATCATGACATCGTAGAGGCGATCGGCGCGATCGTCGAGGTTCGATTTGGATAGTAACATTGGATTGACCCAGATTGAAATTTCGGAGGTTGGATAGAGGAACGCTACCCAACACGATAAGTTACGGTTGTTGGGTTTCATGCTTCAACCCAACCTACACCTGTAAAAGGTAGGTGGATAATGCCCACCCTACGGTTATTTTCCGGTTTCGATGTCTAAACCCAATTTCTGCCAGTTCGCCATCCCGCCTGAAATGTTGAAAACCTTTTGAAATCCTTCTTTTGCCAATTGTTGGGCAGCTAAAGGACTGCGGTGCGAGGTGAGACAAACAACGGCGATCGCCCGATCTTTTGGCAAGTCGCGAAACCACTGCGGGCGCAACAGCGATCGTAAAAATGGCAGCGATCCGAACATCAAACTGGGTAAACTCAGGTTTTTCGCCATCGGTGCGTGTCCCGATCGATATTCCAAGCCACTTCGCACGTCAATGAGAAGCGGTTTGTTTTTCATGCGAATAAATTCTCGCGGGGAAATGTTGCGGACAGATGTTTTTCCAGTTGTCATGGTTGCAGTCATGGTAAACTCTTGATGATTGCAGTAGTAGGGTGGGCATTGCCCACCCTACATTGATTTGTTGCTTACAGGAGGGCAAACGCCGTTTGCCCCTACATTCGGTTTAACTCCACCAAGGAGTCTCGCCAGTACGCGGATCGATTTCTTTCCAGGGAGAGATCCAAATGGCTTCGCCTTCGATGCGAACTCGAGCGAGTTTTAAGGGACGATTTGCCGGGCCGCGTTCCACTGTTCCGTCCGGGGCGAAACGCGATCCGTGACAAGGACATTGAAATTGATTGGCGTTTCCATTCCAGGGAAAAGTACAGCCTAAATGCGTGCAATTGTTGACGATCGCGGTTTCATCTAACCCATTTTCTGTTACAGTTAAATAGGTCGGTTCTCCTGCCAGTCCCGCCACTAAAGCCCGCGATCCCGGTGCTTCTTTGAGGATTTGGCTGGCGGGAATGGGGTTTCCCAGTTTGTCTTTGGCGAGAATTGTCCCATCTCCCGTACCTTCGGCGGGGGCCATAAAAAACTTGGCAGCAGGGTAAGCAGCGCTAGCAGCAGTGACAGCGACGGCGCTTCCCGTTAAGAAGTTTAA
>CAKZKB010000221.1 GCA_937121005.1 uncultured cyanobacterium
TCGCCTTCGACGAGACCCTCGCGCGGACCGAGACGACCGTCGGCGGCCCGCAGCCGTTGTGGGGGGGAGGATTTCCCGGCTGAGGTGGGTTGGTAGCGCGAAAAGAGGATATCGGTTCCCGAACACAAGGCGCGATCGCCGTCGTGAAGCACTTCCCAGGGCAACCGGGGCAAGCGCGGCCCCTTCAACCCCAGGCGCAGGCTCAATTTTTCTTGGCGGTTGCGGGCGATCCCTTCAGCCATCATCCAACTCTCGCGCAACCGGCCTTGAAACAGGTTCGTGTAGAGTTCTTGTCCCAAGGCGACCAAATCGCGCGGCGGAAACAGGCTTTCCTCGGGGCGATCGTCCGCTAGCAACCCCGCCAGGGGATGGCGCATTAACCGCGACGATCGCGATAACCACTCCTCCACCGGCCAGGTGGCCTGTTCTTCAGCCAGGGGTACGCCGGGGGCGACTCGTTCGGTTCGCACCAGGTACTCATCCCCCCCAATGGGCGTGACGGAAATATGAAATGCTTGAGTCATGCGATCGCCCTAGCACTGCCTCTGACTTTCTATTCTAAAGGTTTTGCTGCCCATTCCCCAGAACGGCGATCGCTGCGGGCCATTTTTGGGGTCTGGCACGAGGGGCCCGCGATCGCCGAACTCGTTAGAACAACAGCGTTTAGAGGTCGCTAGACAGTCTTTCTACGCCTGCGGTTTGCCCAACAGCCGCAACGTTGATAATTCGACTGTACTGCAATCTCCATTGCAGGGCATTAGAAATCGTAATATAACCGAGTTTCGGCGGATCTTGTAAAATTCGATCGGCGAGAACTTCCCGGCCGATCTCATCTAGAGGTAAGTTACGTTCTTCTAAAAAAGCAACAATGTCGTCTCTGTTGCCATGACGACGTAGAATTTCCCCGATACCGTATGTCGTTTGATAATCTCCTGTATGTGCCCGATGGACGAAAATCGCGTGTTGGATATCTAAAATTGCACTGCTAGATTGGCGATCGTCTCTTTTCTCATAGACAAATAAAAGCAAGTGATATCCAAGTCCGTACACCTTCTGTTCCGCATTTCTAAATGGACAGGAAGATTGAGGTTGTCGAATAGAGGTCACTTTGAGATCGACATTCAGATCCGGAAAGTCAATGCCTTTCGCCGCACTACCCAATTTGTAAGTGTACTGACTTGCTAAATGAAGATTGAAACTTTGCTCTACATAAGTACCAACTGCTTTGCCATCCGTCACGCCATAAAGTTCGGCGATAGGAGTATTGCTTAATTGCATGACGAAGCGGGTCGCTTCTTTTTTTAAGGTTTCGAGAGAAAGTTGTGACATTTTCTAAATTGCTAGTGTTAACTGCTTGTACTGGGGAAGTGCCATCTTAATATTCTGTTTTTCTAAACGATCGCAAATCCAGGTGACGCAAACAGGGACAACCGCATTGCCAAAGAGTGCGTATCGATCGTAAACTCTCGCTAGATCGCACCAATTATCGGGAAATCCCATCAAACGCGCGTATTCGATAGGTGTTAAACGACGAAAGCGATCGCCCACTCGATAGCGTTCGTAATGTCTGGAAGTCGAAGCAGTTAAAGTCGAGACGACTCCATTGACTCCAAAGACAGTATAACCAAGTCTGGCTCCTCCTTTCTGATTGTACAAGATTTCAACACCATTATAATAACGATTCACTGCTTGACTGTTCGCAATGCGATCGAGGGTCTCTGCGGTAAAATCGAATTGAGCATCGACCTCAGTTTCGGGTTGCAAAATATCTTTCAAGGTTAAAAGCGGTTTAATGGTGGGTAGGGGATCTAACTGCTGGGAGTACATTCGATCGCGGTAAGCAATACCCCAATTATCGTTCTTGGTGGCGATCGCAGAAATGGGAACTAAACTGGTATCGAGACAAGCGGACGCGATCGCCAGTTGAGACAGATCCTTTTGCGTCAATAAAGTTAAACAAGTCTCTAGATCGGGGAACGAATCCTCAGTTTCCAGCCGATGTCCGACAATGAAAACGCGATCGCGATTTTGCGGAATACCAAAACTCATTGGATTGATAATCCGCCATTCAATTAAATAATTGAGTTGGGTCAGTGCCTTAAGGATTGTCCGAAAATGGCTGCCATTTTCCATTGTTAGAATTCTTTTGACATTTTCCAAAATAAAATATCTTGGCTGTTTTCGGTCTAATATTTGCACGATACGCTCGAACAAGGTTCCTCGCAAGCGATCGCGAATACCGAGTTTTTTTCCGGCTGGACTAAAGGGTTGGCAAGGAAAGCCTGCTGTCAGTAGATCGTGTTTAGGAATCGCGTCGATATCTAACACTTCTATATTTTTACAAACAATAGAATCCAGTCCAAAATGGTTCTCGTAAATGCGACAACTTAACTCATTAAAATCGTTCGCCCAAAGGATATCGATATTGGCAGCTTCCATCCCTAATCGAAAGCCGCCAATTCCAGCAAAGAGTTCGATCGCTGTCAATTTTTTGTTAGCACTCACGTTGTTTGTTTCGCAGTCATTTCAATGAGCAATGAACAAAATCTTAGGTCGAAGCAAAAGGCTTGTATCCAGGATACGATCGGTCAGTATTCAGGTTACAAAAGAAACCCGGTTTCTCAAAGGACAGACTCGAGTCTTGTCTGGCTATAAACAAGAAACCAGGTTTCCACAGGCCCCTATACCTAAAACCTAATACCTAATACCTAATACCTAAATCGTCTCTTTTCCGAAGTAGGGTTGCAAGGCTTCCGGGACTTCGATCGTGCCGTTGTCTTGCTGGTAATTTTCCAGAATGGCTGCCATTGTTCGCCCGATCGCCAGTCCAGATCCATTGAGAGTATGCACGAACTGAGTACCTTTTTGTTTGGCTTCCTTAAAGCGAATGTTCCCCCGTCTGGCTTGAAAATCGCCAAAATTAGAACAACTGGAAATCTCGCGATATTTCCCCGAAGAGGGCAACCAAACCTCTAGATCGTAGCACTTTCGCGCTCCAAATCCCAAATCCCCCGTACAGAGTTCGATAACCCGATAGGGCAATTTTAAGGCTTGTAAAATCGCTTCCGCATCCCGAACGAGGGTTTCATGTTCGTCTTCTGAAGTTTCCGGGCGCACCAACTTTACCAACTCCACTTTATTAAACTGGTGCAAGCGAATAATGCCCCGCGTATCCTTGCCATAGGACCCGGCTTCGCGGCGAAAACAAGGGGTAAAGGCACAGTGATAAATGGGAAGATTGTCCGCAGCAATAATCTCATCGCGATAGAGATTTGTCACCGGGACTTCGGCCGTGGGAGCCAACCACAAATCGTCGGAGTCGCACTTAAAACTCTCTTCGGCAAATTTAGGTAGTTGACTCGTGGCTTGCAACGAGTTACTATTGACTAAAATCGGCGGCATCACTTCCGTATAGCCGGCTTCTGTTTGCCGATCGAGCATAAAGTTAATCAATGCTCGCTCGAGCTTTGCCCCCGCACCAACGAGGTTGACGAAGCGACTTTGCGCCACTTTTACCGCGCGATCGAAGTTGAGTATGCCGAGTTTTTCCCCAATTTCCCAGTGGGGTAAAATATTGGTATTGTTCGGCAAAAACTCATCGCCCCACCGCCGTACTTCCACGTTTTCGTCTTCGTTTTTCCCGACGGGTGTGGTTTCGCTAGGCAAGTTGGGAAACCGCAAGAGTTGGGCTTCGATTTGCGCTTTGAGATCCTTTTCTTGGGGCTCGAGTTCGCTTAACTGAACCTTGATTTGATTGCCCTCTTCTTTGAGCGATCGAATCTCTTCACTTTGGGGATCGGCTCCTCCTTTCATTTTTTGCCCGATCGTCTTGCCAATGTCATTACTTTTGGCTTGCAGTTGCGATCGCTGCGTTTCCAAATCTCGGGCTTGGCGATCGAGTTTGACGATCGCCCCGATGTCGTATCCTTCTCCCCGACGGGCGAGGCGTTCTCGCACGGTATCGGGGTTATCGCGAATGTATTTGATATCTAGCACGATCGACTCCTGTACGCACTTGTTTAGTAGCTTATCACTGCGAGCCAACTTCTGGGGCAACCGTTGGCGATTCCACGCGGCGAGCCGGGGTATAATCCACAATCAGCTTAAAGGGACGATCGAGCTCCTCGGTGACTAACTGTTCGATTTTCACCACTTCTGCTTCTTCGATGGGAGACGCAACTTTTAAGGATAAAAGAATTGTCGGCGGTTTGGTGTTCCAGTCCATCGTCAGATCGGAAATTTGAATATCTTCGCGATCGAGCAGGGGACGCGCCACCAAAATCTTTTGCACCGACGCGCTCACTTGCGATTGTCCCACCAATTCTATCAAACTAATTCCCAAGGGAATCGCCAGCAAGCCAATAATTGCAAAAGATACGCCCCAAGATAGCGTTCGGTTAAACTGGTTGTTGCGCGTGTAGCCACTTAGAACGTAAACCAGCGTACAGGCGAGATTGATACCCACGAGGTTGGTGGCGTAGAGCAGGAACGCTCCCGTACTCATAGCCAGTTCCCCTTGGGAGAGGGTGAGTCCGACAACGCACAAGGGTGGCATCAGGGCGACAGCGATCGCGGTTCCAGGTACGGCATCGCTCAAAGACGGGCGAATTTTGGCAAACCC
>CAKZKB010000222.1 GCA_937121005.1 uncultured cyanobacterium
CATTACTGGCGAGTCGGGGCATGGGGCCCGCCCTCACGAAGCGGTGGATGCGATTTGGATCGCCTCGCAGGTGATTACGACGCTGCAACAGGCTATTTCTCGCACCCAAAATCCCCTGCGGCCGGTGGTACTGACTATCGGGCAAGTTGAAGGGGGGCGGGCTCCTAACGTAATTGCCGATCGCGTTCGCTTGTTAGGAACCACGCGATCGCTGCACCCAGAAACCCACGCGGCGTTACCGGAGTGGATCGAAGGAATTGTTGCCAGTATTTGCAAAACTTACGGGGCCGACTACGAAATTCATTTTCGTCCCTTAGTTCCTTCAGTGCAAAATCATCCGCAATTGACGCAGTTAGTCGAAGCATCGGTGCGCGAAGCATGGGGCAACGAAGCGGTACAAATTATCCCGGAACCCTCTTTGGGGGCGGAGGATTTTTCGGTCTATCTCGATCGCGCCCCCGGAACCATGTTTCGCTTGGGAGTGGGACGACAAGACGCACCGAATTATCCCTTACACCATCCTAAATTTGAAGTGGACGAACGGGCGATCGTCACCGGAGTGGTGGCGCTGGCGCATTCGGTTTGTAAATATTGGCAAGCGCGATCGAATTGGGATTGATTTGAAAAAATAGGGTAAGGATTCAGGTATGCTAGGGTAAACGGGTCTAGAAACCCGGTTTCTCGCTTATAGCCGGGAAAAATCCAAGTTTCTCCTTTCACCAAACCGGGTTTCTCTGTACCACCTGAATGCTTACAAAATAGGGTTCCTCCGTTCGACGCTCAAATACGGATCTGATATTAGCCGCGATCGCGCCATGACAGACTTTATTAAGCTACTTCTCGGCCCGGTTTTGGGAGTGGCGATCGGTTTCTTGATTAACAAAATCTCCGATCGCTATTCGTGGACTTTCTCCCCGATGTTGCTCGGATGGCTCGTCGGTGCGCTATGCTTGTTGTTTGCGAGTTTGGATGCGACAACAGACGACGATCGCGTTCGGTTGGCGCGGATCGCGATCGCTGCGTTGCTTCTATTTTTGCTGCACTTTGTCTATCTCTTAGGAAAACGCGATCGCCATGGCACAACTGCACCCAGTTCTCGCGAGGTGCTGCTGCGTCAGGTGCGATCGGAAGTTTTGGGACGCTTAAAGAAATCCCTACACGAGCAAACACCAATTATTTTAGGGCTGGAAGAAGCGCCGAATCAAGTGCGCGAACCCTGGGAGTGCCAAGTTAAAATTGGCGAACAACCGCCGGAAATGTTACCGAAAAATACCAAAGTGGGTCAGGTTTACATCAGACCCGATATCGACGGTAGATTGTTGATTTTGGGCGATCCGGGTTCGGGAAAAACCACCACTCTGCTACAGTTAGCGAAGGCGTTGGTGCGGCGAGTGGAAAAAGACGACAGCGACAGCAAACCGATCCCGGTTCTGTTAAGTTTGTCTGCATGGAAAGAAGACAATCAAAGTATTTTCGATTGGATTGTCGCCCAGATGAAGTTTAAATATGGGGTGCGCGAAGACATTGGCAGAGGGTGGTTGCAAGAGCGTAAAATCGTCCCGTTGCTCGATGGCTTGGATGAGTTGAAAGCCCACCGCCAAGAACCTTGTGCGGCCAAAATTAACCAGTTTTTAGAGCCGGAGAATTGGTCAGGAGAAGTTGTGGTATGTAGCCGCACGGAAGAATACAAGCGCCTAAAAGAATATCAAAATCAAACTCGGCTGAAACTGAACGGGGCAATTATTTTGCAACCCCTATCGCCGCCACAAATTCGAGCCTACGTGATGCAGCTTGGCAACAAAGGGGAAGCGTTGTGGCGCAACTTGGAGGCAGACCAAAACTTGCTAAATGTGGCGACAAAGCCTCTGTTTTTGAATATTATCGTCTTGTCTTGCCAGGAAATCAACTTTACAGACTGGCAGCGCCTACCTTCATCTGATGCGCGTTTGCAGTATCTTTTCTCGGCTTACGTGCGCCGAATGCTGGCACGAGATCTAGACGAAAATTTATATAAATCGGGTAAGAAACCGTATAAAGATAGCCAGACAGAGCAATGGCTGAGTTGGCTGGCAAAACAAGTTGAGACGAGCGAAACCGAGTTCTTTATTGAAAAGATGCAGCCGAGTTTGCTGGCATCGCGCCGTCAGGTGTGGATATATCGGCTAATTGTCGGGCTAATTTTCGGGCTAATTGTCGGGCCATCATCTAAAATCAGTACAGTTGAAACCTTAGAGTTCTCTAGTCAAAAAGCAAGAGAAGGGCTAATTGTCGGGCTAATTGTCGGGCTAATTGTCGGGCTAATTGTCGGGCTAATTTTCGGGCTAATTTTCGGGCTAATTGTCGGGCTAATTTTCGGGCTGAGCGGCCCGGAAATTACCATCAAAACTTATCCCAATCAAGGAATATGGCAGTCTCTCAGAAATAGCGTCGCGCTTGCATTGCTCAGCTATCCACTTGTGATTTTACTATGGATTGTTCTTCGATGGGTAAGTGGACAATCGATCGATCTTCAACAAGGTGCAATCGGCACGATCGGTCTTGCTATATACTTTGGCATCAGTAACAGTGGAATCCCAATCATTCAGCACGTCAGCCTCCGCTTGGTACTATGGTACAATGGCTGTATCCCCTGGAAATACGCTCGCTTTCTCGACTACGCTACAGAGCGGCTGTTTTTGCAGCGCGTCGGTGGCGGCTATCGGTTCCTTCACGACTTGCTACGAGAACACTTTGTTTCAATTAAAAATTAAAAATTAAAAATTAAAAAATTAGGATTGCGTCGCATCTCAACTGTTGGCTACGAAGTCCGATCGCCCTCTACTCAACCCTGATGTAGAAACCCGGTTTCTCAACGAATAGACATCGCCCATAAAACTTGTAAATTGTCCCTCGCTCGATTATAATCAAAATAGCGCGATCGCGGAGAATCCCAATGGTACAAACACTCACCAAGTCCATCACCCTAGAAGAGTTCCTCCAACTCCCAGAAACGAAACCAGCCAGCGAGTATATTGATGGCCAAGTCATTCAAAAAACCATGCCTCAAGGACAACATAGCCTAATTCAAGGCGACCTCACGGCTGCTATTAATACAATTTTAAAACCCGAAAAAGTGGCTCGTGCTTTTCCCGAACTTCGCTGCATCTTTGGTGGAAGCGCGATCGTCCCTGATATCTCCGTGTTTGTTTGGGATCGCATTCCTCGATATGCAAATGGTAAAATTGCTAATGTGTTTGAAGCTACACCCGATTGGGCGATTGAAATTCTCTCTCCCGAACAACGCCAAACCAAAATCGTTAAAAAAATTCTCCGATGCTTAGAGTCTGGAATGCAAATGGGTTGGCTTATCGATCCGGAAGAAGAAACTGTTTTCGTTTATCAACCGCAGCAAAAAATCGAGTGTTTTGAGGACAGCGATCGCTCGCTTCCCACGCCCGAATTTGCGGGTGAGTTTCAGTTAACCGTCGGGGAGTTATTTGGTTGGTTGTCGCAGTAGCGCGTTCAAAAGTAAGGCATGAAGTGGTGTAGAAACCCGGTTTCTGGCAGATCGCCAGGTACAATTCGAGTCGATCCTTTGAGAAACCGGGTTTCTGACTTTGACCTGAATGCTTACGGGATGAAGGCGTTAAATCATCAGTTAAACCGGACTCACTTTTGCTCGCAAAACCAAGCGATCGCCCTGTTTGTACCCCGGATTTCTGACCCGTACCGTTTGTCCCGGTTCTGCTACTCCCCCGATGAGTTGGTGATATTGAGGATCGTAGGGGATCTGCGTTCCCACTGCGGCGATCGCTTCCACTCCCCAAGTTTCCAACAGTTTCTCAATGGGTTTAGCCAACGGAAGCAACTTTTTGGCCTCGAAATTGGGGTTGTTTTCGACTGCGTAAGCGGCGGCGGGCCAGAAGGTCAGCCAAGGCTCTAAAATATCTAAACTCGATCGCGTTATTTCTTCGGCGATCGCGTCTTTTTGCGTCGCTAGTTGCTGTTGCAGGCGATCGCATTCCTGTCGTAACTCGCTATGCGATCGCACTCCCGTTTCCTCCCCCGAAAACGTGGCGATTAACTCCGTTGGCGACACTCCCAAAACCCGCGCCAACGGTAACAAGTTCTCCACGCGCATCGCCAATACTTTACCGCTTCGCAGCGATCGAACTTGCCACTGTGACACCTCAGCGCGACGGCGCAATTCGGCGAAACTAGAAATCCCCGCCACCTGCATCAACTGACGCAAGCGGGGGGTAAAATCGGGGCGATCGTCGTTCTTTAACACCCTATTCTTCCAACAAACTCCGCAACATCCAAGCGGTTTTTTCGTGCGTCCGCATCCGTTGGGTTAGCAAGTCTACCGTAGACTCGTCGCTGGCTTTTTCCGCCGTCGGGAATACCGATCGCGCGGTTTTGGCTACGGCTTCGTTGCCTTCTACTAACAGGCGCACCATCTCCGTGGCCTCCGGTTTGCCATCGGTTTCGGGGATCGAAGCGAGTTCGGCAAACTCTTTGTAGCTGCCGGGGGCCGGAAAACCTAAAACGCGGATGCGTTCGGCCACTTCATCTACCGCCATCGCCAGTTCTTGGTACTGTTCCTCGAACATGGCGTGCAGGGTTTGGAACATGGGGCCGGTGACGTTCCAGTGGAAATTGTGGGTTTTCAGGTACAGTGTGTAGGTATCTGCCAGAACTTTTGACAGACCCTCGGCGATCGCTTTGCGATCTTTTTTGTCAATGCCGATATCAACTTTCATGGGTTCGGTTTTGGCTTGCATAGGGCTTCCTCTTCTTACTATAGGGGCGAATAGGGGCGAAATCGAACAAAAGAGCGCGGTTACGCCAGGTGCATCCGCAGTACCGATCGCGGGGCCCGGCGCACTTTGCAGCGAATGGTCTCGTGACCGAGGCGGGTGCAGGCTTCGTAGCGATGACAGCCAGAAAAGCCGTAATATTCCCCATCGACCTCGAGCACGTCGATGGGT
>CAKZKB010000223.1 GCA_937121005.1 uncultured cyanobacterium
TACGGCCGTACCGATCCATAATAGCAGTTTTCCGGCCGCGAAATTCTGCTAGAATACTCCCAACTTCAATCGCGGTGAACGTATGAAAACCTGCAAATCGGCTCTGTTAGCGGTGTTGGGTGGTACAATGGCAGCGACGATCGCCCCCGCTAGAGTTGCGGCCCAAGCCGCCTACGGTAGCTACGTGGGGGTTGGCGGTTCCATCGGTAACAACGGTAACGGATCGGGGGTAGTGGCCGTGCGCTACCATCTGATTAACTTACCCGTTTCCATTCGGGCGCAAGGGTTTATCGGCGATGGCGTTGCTGTCGTTCCCACCATTTCTTACGACTACGACCTCAACTTCCAAACGGATGCCTATTTAGGGGCCGGCGTGTCTTTTGCAGATGGCGATACTCCCGTCGGCGATCGCACCTCATTTGCGTTGCAACCGGGTATCGACCATGCGATTCCTGATAGCAATGTGGTCGTGTTTGGGAATGCGATTATTGCTTTTGAAGGCGATCGCGATGATGGGACGACCTTCTCTTTACAAGGTGGAGTCGGTTTGCAATTTTGATCCCCTCGTTGCGATCGCGAAATCGATCTACAATGCGTATAAGTTCCGCAAGCGCTCCCTATGTCTCATCCTCTCTACGTCGCCTTTATCTGGCACCAACACCAACCCCTCTACCGGACGCGATCGACCGGCCCGGCGGGTGGTGTAGACTATCACTTGCCTTGGGTGCGCTTGCACGGAACCAAAGACTATCTCGATCTGGTACTCTTACTGGAGCGCTATCCGAAGCTGCATCAAACGGTTAACCTCGTTCCGTCGCTGATCTTGCAGCTAGAAGATTATATCGCTGGACGCGCCCTCGATCCCTATTTAAAAGTTGCCCTCACTCCCGTCGAACAACTCACCCCGCAGCAAAAACGCTTCTGCGTGGAACGGTTTTTTGATGCCAACCATCATACCCTGATCGACCCGCACCCGCGATACCGCCAACTCTACGAACAGCGACAGGAAAACGGGGTCGAGTGGTGTTTGGAGAACTGGCAACTGTCAGACTACGGCGATCTGGCCGCATGGCACAATTTAGCCTGGATCGATCCCCTGTTTTGGGATGACGAAGATATTGCTGGCTGGTTGCAGAAAGGACGGGATTTTACCCTCGGCGATCGCCAACGGATCTACTCCAAACAGCGAGACATTCTCAGTCGCATTGTCCCCCAACACCGGAAAATGCAGGAAAACGGGCAGTTGGAAGTGACCACAACGCCCTACACCCATCCCATTTTACCTTTACTGGCCGACACGAATTCGGGACGAGTGGCTGTCCCGGAAATGGGTTTGCCGAAAAACCGCTTTCAGTGGCCCGAAGACATTCCCCGCCACTTGCAAAAAGCCTGGAATTTATACGAAAATTGGTTCGGACGATCGCCGCGTGGATTGTGGCCGTCCGAACAGTCGGTGAGTCCTTCTATTTTACCCGATGTGGCCAAACAAGGCTTCGAGTGGTTGTGTTCTGACGAAGCGGTTTTAGGATGGACGATAAAACACTTTTTCCATCGCGACGGATCGGGTAATTTATTCGAGCCCGAAATATTGTATCGTCCCTATCGCCTAAAAACCCCAGCCGGAGATTTGGCGATCGTCTTCCGGGATCACCGCCTTTCTGATACCATTGGTTTTACCTACGGGGCCATGGAACCGAAGCAAGCCGCTTCCGATCTGGTGGGACATTTAGAAGCTATTTCGCGATCGCTGAAATATCGGGAAGGAACCGGGAAAACCACCTTAGAAAATCCCTATCTGGTGACGATCGCCCTCGATGGCGAAAACTGTTGGGAATACTATCCCGAAGACGGCAAGCCGTTCCTAGAAGCATTGTACGGTTTGTTGAGCGATCGCGACCAAATTCAACTCGTCTCTGTGGCCGAATATCTCGATCGCTTTCCTCCCACAGAAACCATCGCCGAAGGACAACTGCATAGCGGATCTTGGGTCGATGGTAGCTTCACCACTTGGATCGGCGATCCGGCTAAGAACCGGGCCTGGGATCTGCTTTACGATGCGCGTAAAACGATGGAAAACCATCCCGAAGCCACCGAAGACAGCAACCCGGAAGCCTGGGAAGCCTTGTACGCCGCCGAAGGATCGGACTGGTGTTGGTGGTTTGGCGAAGGTCATTCTTCCGAACAAGATGCCATGTTCGATCGCCTGTATCGGGAACATTTAGCTACCATTTATCGAGCCCTAAACGAACCCATTCCCGAAAAATTGCGCCACCCCGTAGACTTTCACCAACGTCGCGGCGATCGTCGTCCCGAAAGTTTCATTCACCCGGTGATTGACGGACGCGGTGACGAACAAGATTGGAACCGGGCCGGAAATATTTCCGTTGGCGGTTCTCGGGGGACTATGCACCGCAGCAGTGCCGTACAAAAAGTCTTTTATGGAGCCGATCACCTCAATTTTTACCTGCGCCTGGACTTCGCCACTGGGGTCAAACCGGGGAAAGATTTCCCGCCGGAATTGAATTTATTGTGGTACTATCCCCATCGTCCCATGCACAACAGTCCCGTGCCTCTGGCGGAGGTTCCCGATCGCGGGCCGATGAACTATTTGTATCACCATCACTTAGAAATTAACCTGCGAACTCTGTCAGTTTGGTATCAAGAAGCCGTAGACAACTATCGGTGGCACTCTCGCCAAACTCGGGCCAAAGCTGCCTTAGATACCTGCTTGGAAATTGCCGTTCCCTGGGCCGATTTGCCCCTCATGGAACCAGACTGGACGTTAGAATTGGTGATGGTACTCTCTGAGGACGATCGCTATCGGGAATACTTGCCAGAAAACGCTCTCATTCCGATTCAAATGCCTTAAGAACCCATTCATTTCGACACCACCAACACCCCCATCAATCCCAACGCAATGGGATAGTGGACGGCACGGGAAAATCCGGCATCGCGGCTCAATTGGACTTGAGTTTTACCGTCGGGAAAGCGTTCTAAACTGGGGAAAATGTAGGCATATTCGGCTTCTAACCCCTGCGATCGCGCTTGGGGAACCACCACGCGATCGAGATAGGTTTTTTGAAACCCGCGCACCCACTGCGATCGAGGGCGATTAAAATCTAAAATGGCCGCCGTCGCCCCCGGTTTCAACACCCGGTAAAGTTCGGACAAACCGCGCGGAATATCGGTTAAATTTCGCAATCCGTAGCCCATTGTGGCCGCATCGAAGCTACAATCGGTAAAGGGTAAATTGAGGGCATCGGCTCGCACCCATTCAATGGGAGACCGAACCGGACGCGATCGCGCCACCGCCAACAATTCCGCCGAAAAATCGACTCCCCAAACTCGGCCGGTTTTCCCGGTACGATCGCCCAACAATTGCGCCAGATCGCCGCTTCCGCAGCACAGATCCAAAGCGCGATCGCCCGCTTTCGCCCCACTCCACAATACCGCCATTCGCTTCCAAACTCGGTGCAAGCCGAAACTGGTGGCATCGTTAACGCGATCGTACACCGGAGCCACGCGATCGAACAATTCTTGTACCTGCGTTGCCGACGGTTCCATCAACTTTCTAAAACCGAGAGGACTAACGCCGCTTGGTCGGCTGCCAAACGCACTAATTGCTGTTCTCGTTCGGGCAAGCAGCGAGGGGTTTTCCAAGCCAAAGACAGCACCGCCAAAATGCGATCGCGATAAATGGCTGGGATCGCCAGTGCCGAACCCAAATCCTGTTGCTGGTAGCGATCGCACTCTTTTAAGCTATCGTCGCGAGAGACATCTTCGACATATTGCAGTTGTCCTTCCGTTAAAGCGCGATCGACGAGGGGATCGGCATTCAAACTGTCATTTTCTCCGCCACCGTCGCTGGTATAACAAACCGCTTCTCCCACCAAGGCATTGTTCTCGACTTGCTGAAAAATGCAGCGATCGCCCTCAAACAATTCACCCACTGCTTGCGCCATGGCTGCTAAGGCGCTACTGACACTATCGGAACGCTGCGCCGCTTCTACCAGATCCGAGAGTAACTCCACCTGCGATCGGGCAAAGTCTAACTCCTCGGTGCGCTGTTTGAGCACGTCGTAGGTTTCTGTCGCCTTACCCACCACCTGACGCAGTTCGTGGGGATCCCAGGGTTTGGTAATATATTTGTAAACTTGCCCGGAGTTGATGGCTTCAACGAGATCTTCAATATCCGTAAATCCCGTCAGAATGATCCGGATCGTATTGGGAAACTCGGAGACGGTTTTACTTAAAAACTCCGTTCCCTTCATCTCCGGCATCCGTTGATCGGATACAATAACTGCGACTTCCCCTTGTTTGGAGAGCACCTCGAGGGCTTCGGCTCCGCTTTCGGCTTTATAGACTTGAAACTCGCGCCGAAAGGTGCGATAGAGCAGATCGAGATTGTCGGGTTCGTCGTCTACAACCAACATCTTCGGTTTTTTGGGTCGCATAGGTGTCCTCGTCTTCGCTTTGCCGTAGCGCGATCGTCTTCTATTTTACCGCTTTGCGGGGGCGCGATCGGGATAGGAATGTTATCTTTCTCGCAAACGCGGCATCAACGCCACGAAGTTGCACGGTTGGTAGCGGTTGTCAAGTTGGTGGCACAAAATGTCATTCCAGCCGTCTCGTACCGCCCCCGTCGATCCCGGTAAGGCAAACAAATACGTCCCCTTGGCAACCCCCGCCGTCGCCCGCGACTGCATCGTAGACGTGCCGATTTTTTGATAGCTGAGGGCGCGAAACAGTTCCCCAAAACCGGGAATTTCTTTATCGCAAACCGCTTGCAGGGCTTCGGGGGTGACATCGCGGCCGGTAATGCCCGTACCGCCTGTAGAAATAATAACATCAATTTCGCCATTGTCGATCCAAGTTTGGAATTGGGCGGCGATTTTGTCTTTGTCGTCGGGGACGATCGCGCGGGCAATATTAGTATGACCTGCTTTGTCAATGAGTTCGACTAAAATATTTCCCGATTTATCCGTGTCGATCGTCCGCGTATCGGAAACCGTCAAAACGGCAATATTGACGGGGATGAAGGGTCGAGTTTCGTCAAGCATTGTTTAGGTGTTAGGTATTAGGTATTAGGTGTTAGGTATTAGGTTATTAGGGGGGAGTGTGAGGTACGAGGTGCGAGGTATTTCCCTCGTAGCGTTCCTCCGGGGCGCTACGAACTGTGGAGGCTCCGCCTCCAGAATA
>CAKZKB010000224.1 GCA_937121005.1 uncultured cyanobacterium
CCATCCCCGTTGGGCGCTGGCGCGTCCTAGTGCTACTGTCATGGAGTAAATCTCCCTATTTATGACGATTTGCAAAGTGAGTACGCTTCGCGGCGCTAGAAATATGAGTAAACGGGCCGCGAAGTTTACGTTTCTTTACTATTGTATGTAATTATAGAGGAAAATTAAAGAATCGGTAGGATGCGATCGCGATCGCACCTCAACCCGATCGCGATCCCCGATGGTTCCGTAGCCGATCGCACCAAATGCAGGTTTTCCGAGCCACACTGGAAAGGTAGAGTTGGGAAAACCCCTATGATGAGTGTCAGTGTCTTTTACCCGCAATCGAGTCTAGATGAGATGTTTGCCCGCGTCTGGAAGTCTGGCAGCTTGACTCGCGGCGATCGCGATCGGCTGCACTCGATTTTGTCGGGCCACGCGGTCTCTTCGGAAGAAAAAGCCCTGATCGATCGCCTGCTGTATGCAACTCGTCGCGGTTGGCTGAAAATCGCTGACTAGGCCAGGGTGGTTAAGAAATAATTAATTTAATCTGAGGCGCAGATGCGATCGCGATCGCACTAAACCCTCTGTATTATCACCGTTATGGCGGGGGATCGATCGCTCGCGGCGACCGGGAAATGCTCGATAGTAGTAACGGTAGAGTTGAGTACCCCACCGTGAACTTATCCGCTAAGCCTCCTAAAGCTACATTTGAAGAGATGTTCGCCCGCGTCTGGAAAGTCGGCACCATCACCCGCCACGAACGAACGAGACTCGCAGCATTGTTATTGCAGGAGTCGATTTCTCTAGAAGAACGAGCATCGATCGATCGACTGTTGCACGCCATTCGTCGCGGTTGGTTGCAGGTAATCGATTAGATATTACCACAAATTTCAACGAACAACGAACAACGAGCAACGAACAACGAAAAAATTCGGAGGCTTGTATCCACCGATGCGATCTGTTAAGATCTTTATTTTTGATGGAGTTTAGGCTGTCAGGGAGCATTTACTAAAGTTTAGATTTTCGCGAACTCCACATTTTTTCAAACCATTTTTCAATTCGTAATAACCATCGATCGACCCATTCTAAAACTCGTTCTAGAGGATGTTTGACATAACCTTGCGATCGCGCTTGGATTTCAATCCAGTCAGGATCTAGATCGTTGGGGTCGAGGTAAGTATCGGGAGATTTTGAGGTTGTGGTGACTGTCCCTTTTTCGGTCTTTTGTTGGGCAATTTCAGAAGAGTTAAAGTTCGGCAATTGTCCCGAAACGCGATCGACCCAAGTTTGCAAGTCAACCCGAAATTGGGATTGGGGAAGTTGGGGCGGTTTTGGATCTGTATTGAGGTCGCGATCGCGGTTTTGATGCCAGATCGCGTCGGGTTGAGGCGGTTTAGAAGGTTGTTTTTGTGTGCTAAAGAAGTATTCTATGCCTCGATTGAGAAGCATTTCTAAACGCTGCGAGGTCTGCGATCGCGCTGTTTCTAGCTTGGGTAAATACTCGCTTTCTAAGGTTGCCACTTGGCGATCGATCTTCACTAGGGTTTCGTCAACATCGGGCAAAGAACGATAGGGGACAATGGCAACGGCGGTGCGTTTGACCCAACTTAAAATGCGGTTGACAGGTTGTAAAAAGGGAGCGGATTTCGCATCGAAATTGGGTATTCGATCGGTTTTGCCGCTAGCAATTGCAGTTGTTGTTTGTCGCACCCACAAAATGCCCCGTTGCGTTTGTTGTAGCAACTGCGAAGAAAATTGTCTTTGTGGTGGTATAAACTTGGCCAGTTCTTGGCGATCGCCCTCTGGCAAAACATTGACGATCGAGGTTTGTAAAATATCGTGTTGGGATGCTGATAGCTCGTATATAATTGTATTGTTCGTACCGACAAGTATCAGTTGGCGAGAGGACAACGAACTGGCAATGCTGCGAACTTCGGCATCTGTTTGTAGCGGTTCGACTAGAGTTAAAATGCGAACGATACTCCCATCGACAGCAGATGCGACAAACTTGCCCCCGGTTGTGGTAGACTGTCGGAAGGCTTTGCTCGACGATCGCACTCTTTTCACGATCGCATCTACTGAAAAGGCGATCGTCTCCATTCCCCATGTCGTCGCTACGCGCAGGCGACGCAACGCGATCGCGGCGGTTTCGGTAACGCGGCGCGACTGTTCGATAATAAAGTTAAATAGCCGACTTTGATATTGTCCCATAGTCGCTACGCTCCAATTAAAAATTAAAAATTAAAAATTTAATCGACTGGGGCGTAAGCATTCAGGTCAAACTCAGAAACCCGGTTTCTAAAAGGAGAAACTCGGATTCTGTCCGGCTATAAGCGAGAAACCGGGTTTCTACACCAGTTTACCCTAGCATACGTGAATGCTTACCTTTGAATGTTACCTGAATACTTACGCATAATCTTACCACGAAAGCTGCAATTTGGCGAGCAACTTCTCAAACGCTGCGGGTAATGGCGCGATCGCCTGGAGTTCTTCACCTGACACCGGATGCTGTAAGGTTAATTTCCAAGCGTGTAAGGCTTGTCCGGGTAAATTTACACCCGCACTATTCCCGGAACCGTAAACGCGATCGCCGACTAAAGGTAGACCCAAAGACGCACAGTGAACGCGAATTTGATGGGTGCGTCCAGTTTCGAGGCGAAAGTGTATTAAGGTATAGTTTCCGGCGCGATCGCGCACTTGCCAATGAGTGATGGCGTTGCGTCCTCCAGTTTCGACGACTGCCATTTTTTTGCGATCGCGAGGGTGTCTGGCGATGCGGCGATCGACGGTTCCCGACTCAGTTTTCGGTACGCCGCAGACGACTCCTAAATATTCGCGTTGGGCTGTTTTTGCTTTTAATTGTGCTTGCAAACTGCGGTAGGCAATATCGGTTTTTGCCACTGCGATCGCCCCTGTGGTATCCTTATCGAGGCGGTGGACGATGCCCGGACGCAATTCTCCGCCAATTTCGGCAATGTGCGGACATCGGGCAATTAACGCATTGACGAGGGTATCGTTGGAATGTCCGGGGGCCGGATGGACGACCAATCCGGCGGGTTTGTTAATAATAATTAAGCTGTCGTCTTCGTATAAAACATCGAGAGAGATCGGGTTCGGTTCGATATCCGTCGGTTGCGGTTCGGGAATTTCGATGGTGACGCGATCGCCGGGAATAATGACTTGTTTTTTTGAGGTACAAATGCGATCGTTGAGGCGTACTTGTCCCGTCGCAATCAAAGTTTGCAGCCGCGATCGCGATAGATCGGCTACGTTACTTCCCAACCAGCGATCGAGGCGATCGCTTTCCTGTACGGCTTGCAAGTGAATTTGTGTCAGTCGCTTCTCTCCAATTCAAAATTACCATCACATTATATCACAATTGTAGGGTGGGCAATGCCCACCCTACGGATGCAGGACGCTAAGGACGTATTCTCCTTGGTTGGCGCTGTGGTTAATCGCCATATCGATAACCATACCCGATCGCGCAGCCCGAATATCGAGGCGATCGGGAAGTTTTCCTTGCTTGTTCAAAACCAGCAGTCGATACAGGAGTTGGTTTTCAGAAACCTTGTCTCCTAGTTTGACACAAAACTCGATCGTCCCCCCGCGAGGTGCGTGGTATTTTAAGATCCCTTGGCGATCGACAAACTTCATCTTGTGAGAGTCGGTTTCCGCTAGAGGAAACCCCGGTAGTTTCAGCATTCCTTTGGCAGCGAAGTAGTTTTTAATCCCGCGAATGCCACTGTCAACCGAATGGGGATCGATCGTCATTCCCGATCCCAGTTCTAGCGTCCAAGATTCAATATCAAAACGGATATCTTTACCTAAAAAGTGTAACTCCTTTTCCAGTGCCAGCCAAGGCTTGATAAAGGCTTCGTCAAACGCATCGCCATCGTAATCGTACACGAGAACGGCCCAGTCGAGAAGGAAATATCGGGCGCTATCTTGACGATCGCGAAAACAGTATAAATAGTCAACGGCGCGGTTGGTGCTGCTGTGCAAATCGAGCAGGTAATCCGCATCCCAGCATAGCGATTGTAAGGCATAGCGATAGTGTTTGTCAAAGGGGACGCTGGCAGGAGAGTCGATCTGTTCTTTGAGGCGATCGAAACTGAGTTTGATTTGCTGGCGATAGCGGCGACAAATGGTGTCGAGATCGTCATGTTGGTTGAGTTTGGCAAACCGGGCAATATCCTCTCCT
>CAKZKB010000225.1 GCA_937121005.1 uncultured cyanobacterium
ACACGAAAACTCAGGTATCGGTGAGCGATGCCAACTGGAAACGGATCGGACAGTTTGCAGCCCGCCATGTCCGACTCCTAAAACGCTCTAGCGGGCTGGTCGTAAAAAGCTGTTAATGGAGGGCGCGATTTTCCTCCCCACCCTAAGAGGGATGGGGTCTCCAATCGCGAATATTCGATGACCATCCCCCGTAAAACATACGTCCTAAAACTGTACGTGGCTGGCAACACCGCCAACTCCGTGCGGGCGCTCAAAACCCTCAATAATATTCTCGAACAAGAGTTTCAAGGAGTGTACGCGCTCAAAGTGATTGACGTGCTCAAAAATCCCCAACTCGCCGAAGAAGATAAAATCTTGGCCACGCCCACCCTCGCCAAAATTTTGCCCCCACCCGTGCGTAAAATTATCGGCGACCTCTCCGATCGCGAAAAAGTGTTAATCGGCTTAGATCTGTTGTACGAAGAACTCCAAGAGAACGATTTCGATTTGTCTTAACATCGTGTTTACATCTTGTCTAAAAACATACCCCCTTTAAGAAAATGACCGAGAATATCGCGGAGACAAGCCCCGAAATTCATTCGGAATAAGGAAAACCCATTCGCTATATCCTTGTCCTCCGGCTAAGCGGCCGAGGTCAATCCAAAATCCAAAATCCAAAATCTAAAATTGATATGACCTCAAGCAACGATACCCAAAAAGATTTAAAACCCGTCGGCGTTCAGAAAATTAGAACGAGCATTGAAGGGTTCGACGATATCAGTCACGGCGGTCTTCCGTCGGGGCGCACTACTCTGGTTAGCGGTACGTCGGGAACCGGGAAAACCTTGTTTTCCATCCAGTTTGTCTACAATGGCATTCGCTACTTCAACGAGCCGGGAGTATTCGTTACTTTTGAAGAAGCCCCCAACGACATCATCAAAAATGCCTACAGTTTCGGCTGGGATCTACAATCGCTCATCGATGCAGGCAAACTGTTTATCCTCGATGCCTCTCCCGATCCCGAAGGCCAAGATGTAGTCGGCAATTTCGATTTGTCGGCTCTGATCGAACGCATCCAATACGGCATTCGCAAGTACAAAGCCAAGCGAGTGGCGATCGACTCAGTAACAGCCGTTTTCCAACAATACGATGCCGCTTCTGTGGTGCGGCGCGAGATTTTTCGCCTCGTAGCTCGCCTCAAACAAGTGGGAGCCACCACCGTTATGACCACCGAACGAGTAGAAGAATACGGCCCCGTCGCTCGCTTCGGAGTCGAAGAATTTGTCTCCGATAATGTGGTCATTGTTCGCAACGTTTTAGAAGGGGAACGTCGCCGTCGCACCATCGAAATTTTGAAGCTGCGGGGGACGACACATATGAAGGGGGAATATCCCTTTACTATGACCCACGATGGCATCAATATTTTCCCCCTCGGTGCCATGCGCCTTACTCAGCGATCGTCCAATGTCCGCGTTTCTTCTGGGGTCAAAACCCTCGACGAAATGTGCGGCGGTGGATTTTTCAAAGATTCAATTATTTTGGCTACGGGAGCCACCGGAACGGGGAAAACGTTGCTCGTCAGCAAGTTCATTCAAGAAGCCTGTTTGAACGAAGAAAAAGCGATTTTATTCGCCTACGAAGAGTCTCGCGCTCAACTGTTGCGGAATGCCTATTCTTGGGGCATTGATTTCGAGGCCATGGAGCAAAAAGGGTTGTTAAAAATCCTCTGCGCCTATCCCGAATCGGCGGGGTTAGAAGATCACCTGCAAATTATCAAGTCGGAAATCACCAATTTCAAACCTGCTCGGATCGCGATCGACTCTCTTTCGGCTTTGGCTCGGGGCGTGAGTAACAATGCCTTTCGTCAGTTCGTGATCGGCGTAACTGGCTATGCCAAACAAGAAGAAATTACGGGCTTTTTCACCAACACCACCGATCAGTTTATGGGGTCGCACTCGATTACCGATTCCCACATTTCCACGATTACCGATACGATTTTGATGCTGCAATACGTGGAAATTCGCGGCGAAATGGCTCGCGCCATCAACGTCTTCAAAATGCGCGGTTCTTGGCACGATACGGGCATCCGCGAGTACACCATTACTGCCAAAGGGCCGGAAATCAAAGGTTCGTTCCGCAACTACGAGCGCGTGATTAGCGGTTCGCCGTCACGAATTTCGATTAACGAGAAAACGGAACTATCGCGGATTGTTAAGGGGGTACAGAACAAGATCGATGGCGATGAGTAGTACAATGTTTCCCCTCGTTGCATCCCTCACCGGATGCGACGGACGGTTGAGGTTCCGCCTCATGTAAAATGGAGGCAGAGCCTCCACGATCGCGTTCCCTGGCAGAGCCAGAGGCACGAGGGTATTATCGTTCCTCTACCCAACCTACGAAATTCCAAAACTTCTATTACCTAAATATGGCTTTCTTTACCGATATTTTTTCACCAGAAACATTTGTTACCTTCTCGCATTCAGAGCGAAATATTGCAGGATTTAAAATTCGCCACCGCCGATCCGCAGAACGAGTCTTAATAGGCGATCGCTTTATCTGTTATATGACCAAAACTTCGAGATGGGTGGGAGTGCTTGAAGTGACCAGTGAGTCATTTATAGATGAAGCACCCCTGTTTTTACCAGATGACGATCCCTATATTCTCCGTTTTCGGGTAAATCCATTAGTTTGGTTGGATCGAAACAATACAGTTCCTATTCGAGAGCCTTACGTTTGGGAGCAATTGTCTTTTACTCGTCCAAGTCGCTGGACGGGTATCCTCCGACAAAGCCTCAACCAAATGCAAGATGAAGATGGCAAGTTTTTAGAAGAAATTTTGACCGCTCAAAAGTTACAACAGAAACCCTACCCCATTGATGATGAAGAGTTTCGCAAATTTATGGCTTCCCCCGTTCGTCGCTTGGATAGAGTTGTATCTGTAACGGTTCCTCACGATGATGATGCTACCGATGATAATATTGCTGAAGTGGCTGACGACCCCGATCCGATTCGCGAGTCAGCCGAAATTCAAGCCGACATTGCAGCTTGCGGCGAACGCATGGGATTTAAAATTTGGATTCCTAAAAGCGATCGCTATCGAGTGACTTCCAAATGGCATCCGCAAGCTGGCGTATTGCTCGACGCGCTACCGCTTAACTACGACGAAATTACAATTCGGACCATCGAACAGATTGATGTACTTTGGCTCAAAGGGCGGGCTATTATTCGGGCATTTGAGGTAGAACATACAACAGCCATTTACTCTGGTATTTTAAGAATGTCCGATCTACTGGCATTGCAGCCGAATATGGATATTAAGCTGCACATCGTTGCCCCGGAAGAACGCCAAAACAAAGTGTTTATGGAAATTAAAAGGCCAGTTTTTAGTTTGCTCGAGCGCGGCCCGCTTTCCGAGTATTGTACTTTTTTGACGTATGACAACATTCGCGATTTGCTTAGTGAAAGACATCTTGCTCATTTGTCCGATTCGGTACTCGACGACTATGCGATCGAGGCAGAGTAGCTGTGTCTCTCAGTGAGGACGATCGCCCCCTACACCACTCGCAGCCAGCCCCGACGCACAGCGTGAAACATCCGATCGATGAGCCGAGTTTCAATTTCGCCTAACTGCTGTTCTTGACGAAGTTGTTGCAAATACTGTTGTTGGCTGCGGGGGAGAATGCCTTTGGCCCAAGAGGAGGAGTAGAGTTCGTTGAGGGTGTTGTAATAAGACATGGTTCGTACCGGGTTCGCTACAGTTCTATCTTCCCCGGTCTTTCCCAATCCTGAAGCGATCGCACCCTCTACCCAAGCGAGATCTTCGTTCGGCTTCGGTGCGATCGCGATCGCGTAGCGACAAAGATGCGCCGTTACAGCACGATCGCGCTGTGACGCATCATGTAGAGAAATCGGGTTAGACTAGCGACCCATTCCCACGTACCGGAAACCCGCCGCTTGCAAGGCTTCGCGATCGAGGAAATTACGACCGTCAATCACTAACGGCTGAGTCATCGACTTGGCCATAGCTGCATAGTCGAGGCTTTTGAACTGTTCCCAGTCCGTCACTAAAACCAACGCATCGCAACCGTCAGCGAGGCGATCGGGGTCGGTTTCGACTAGGGTTCCGCGCATTCCATCGCGCAAACCGCTTTGAGAGACGATCGGATCGTAAGCCTTAACTTTAGCCCCCAAACGGTTTAACTCTTCGACAATGTTTAACGACGGCGCATCGCGCATATCGTCCGTATTGGGTTTAAACGTCAGACCCAACAAACCGATGGTTTTGCCTTTGAGGATTTTTAACTCGTGTTGGAGTTTTTCCACCACCATTCCCCGTTGGCGTTTGTTGACATCAACGGCGGATTTTAGCAATTGCGCCTCGTAACCGTAGTCGTCGGCGGTGTGAACCAAGGCCGAAACATCTTTCGGGAAGCAGGAACCTCCCCAACCGATCCCCGCTTGCAAAAATTTCGGGCCGATGCGAGAATCGAGACCGATACCTTTAGCCACTTGCGTCACGTCCGCACCGACGCGATCGCAAATATTCGCCACTTCGTTAATAAAACTGATTTTCGTGGCCAAAAACGAGTTCGCCGCGTACTTAATCATCTCCGCCGAACTCAAGTCCGTTTTCACCACTGGGATCGGCGTTGGCGTTCCTTCCTCGGCATATTCGCCATCGATAATGGGTTTGTAGAGTTGTTCCATCATATCCAAGGCTTTGGGGTTGCTACCGCCGAGGACAATGCGATCGGTGTTGAAGGTATCGAAAATTGCCGATCCTTCCCGCAGAAATTCCGGGTTGCTGACCACATCGAATTCCGCTTCGCAAGGGGGGCCGCCTTGTTCTTGCCGTTCTTTGATACTGTCGAGAACGATACCGCGTACCCAGTCCCCGGAGCCGATGGGAACGGTAGACTTGTTGACGATGACTTTGTAACCGGACATCAGGTGGGATCCGATGCCTCGGGCCACCGCTTCCACGTAGCGGGTGTCGCTTTCCCCAGTGGGGAGAGGCGGCGTACCGACGGCGATGAACATGATTTCGGCATGGTTCACGCCTTTGGCCAGGTCGGTGGTAAATTCAATCTTACCAGCCGCGATCGACTTTTCCATCAACTCGTCGAGACCGGGTTCGTAAATCGGCGATCGACCCGCCTTCATGGTCTTGACTTTTTCTTCGTTATTGTCCACGCAGATCACGTCGTGACCGATGTTCGACAGACAGACACCTGTCACCAGTCCCACGTATCCAGTTCCAATCACACAAACGCGCATAATGACTCCTTAGATCGGGTTGTAAGTGGCGAACGGCAGTGTATCGTTCTCGTACTGACTCCATTTTGACGGATACACCCAAAAGTTGACCGCTATATCTCAAGCCTCCGGTTTTATACCAATTTCCAAAATTAATGCAACACATGGAAACGTCGATGTAGGGGCAAACGGCGTTTGCCCAATCCGAAGTGTAACACTATTTTCAGAAAACGGTATTACCCCGAGGTATTGTTCATTGTTCATTGTTCATTGCTCATTGTTCATTGCTCATTGTTCATTGCTCATTGTTCATTG
>CAKZKB010000226.1 GCA_937121005.1 uncultured cyanobacterium
TTAACCTCTTTGCGATCGTAAAACCGCAAGCCGCCAATCACTTGATATAAAATGTCCGTGCCAATTAACGCATCTTCAAAAGGACGCGATAGCGCATTGATACGATAGAGAATCGCAAAATCTTTCCAAGACAGTTCTGGATTTTCTCCCACCATGCGCCGAATTTGTTCGACGACGAAGTTTGCCTCTTCCACATCGCTATCGGCGCGATAGCAGTAGATATTGTCCCCAATTGTGCGAGTGGGGCGCAACACTTTCTTGATGCGTTCGGTATTATTTTCAATCAGGTGGTTGGCGACATTGAGAATGGTTTCGGTCGATCGATAGTTTTCCTCTAATTTAATCGTCGTCGTTGTTTCCTCCTCGGGCAAGCCGTCGCCGAAGTTCTCCTGAAACTCCAACAAAATGGTAAAATCAGCCATGCGGAAACTGTAAATCGACTGATCCACATCGCCAACCACAAACACCGATCGATGTTCCCATTCGTCAAAGGAATTTGCTGCTGCGCCATTTGTCACCAATAGGCGAATAAAATCGTACTGCGTCCGGTTGGTATCTTGATATTCGTCTACGAGAACGTGACGAAATTGCTTGTGCCAATATTCGAGTACCTTTTCGTTGCCTTCTTGTTGGAACAGTTCGACGGGAATGCGAATCAAATCGTCAAAATCCAGGGCGTTGTTAGCTGCCAGTCCGTCTTGATAAAAACTGTAAACTTCGGCAACAGTACGACCCCAATAATTTGACTCCTCGATCGCCAGTTGTTGCGGCGACCAACCTTTATTTTTGGCATTGCTAATAGCATAGCGAATTTTGCGCGGCTCGAACTTTTTGTTATCGAGATTGAGCTTGCCAATGACAATTTCTTTAACAAGTTGCTGCGCGTCGTTTTCGTCAAAAATAGAAAAGTTTTTCGTCCACCTGCGACCCTTGCGATCGCGATACTTTTCAATATCGAAGCGCAAGATCCGGGCGCACAAACTATGAAACGTGCCGATCCACAACGGTTTGATATACTGCTTCCAAACCCGCGATCGCAGTCGAGTTTGTTCGTCGGCGGGCAACACAGCCAACGGTTTGTTATGCTTGCTTTGGGCCGTGCGTTCGGCGAAGATTTCTTCGATGCGTTCTTTCATCTCTCGCGCCGCTTTGTTAGTAAACGTGACAGCGAGAATATTTTCTGGGGCGACGCGATGGGTTAAAATCAGGTTAGCGACGCGGTACGTTAAGGCTCGCGTTTTCCCCGAACCCGCACCCGCTACGACCAACAACGGCCCGCAAAAATGCTCCACAGCGCGGCGTTGGGAGGGGTTGAGCAAACCTAAGAAATCAGCAGGATCGGACATGACGCGGCCAGAGAGAGTGCATCGATAGTTTATGATACGCTTAAAGCGATCGTTTCTGCAAGGGCGATCGAGGGCGCTGACGAACGATCGCTCGTCAGAAGCCACACGGAAGGAACTATCGAGATATGCGAGTCGCGATCGCACATTTCTCCGTTGCTGTTAGCACTCAATCGAACATTTTGAGTATAGCCGTCATTGGTAAAAATAGCGACAATTCTCGATCTCGAAAAGGCACAAACTCGTATTTGAGATAAAATTCCTTAGCTTGTCGATCGATTGCGTCAACCCGAACGGCGAATATACCAATGTCTTTCGCAACCCGAACTGTTCTATACAACGCATCTGCCAGTAATTCTTTTCCCAAACCTTGTCCTTGCACCGAACGATCGACCGCTAACTTACCAATCAATATGGCAGGAATTGGATAAGCAGGCACTTTCCTCTGAAATACTGTTGGTAAAGAGGCATACTCGATTAAACTCGAACTCAGGGTATAATATCCATTAATTCTCAGGCTGTCAGTAGGAACAGCAACGATCGCCTTCGCAACTCCTCGTTCGTGGTTTTGTCGTGCATAGCGCTTCAAATAGTCGTTAAGAACTGAGTTACCGCAGTCAAACAACTCTCGTTGGTGCTTTTTCGCAATGGCTACAAATTCCCAATTCACGATGTTTCTTATTTATTATATTTCTGTTGATAGTCTCGGATTGCCTCTTTGAGCTTTCCTTTTAGTTCTGGCGGATTTTCCATGACCTCAACAAACAAATCACGATCGCGATCGGACAAAACGATGCGATCGACGGTCTCAATTTCCTCCCGAGCCGCACCCAGAGCGCGAACCAACATATATTGGTTTAAGGAAACACCTTTGAGGCTTGCCGCTTGTTCGAGCAATTCTTTTTCTTCAGACGTAAGGTTGACGGCAATGGCCAGATTGTCTTCTCGATCGCGATTGGGCATTGTTCCCTCTGAGGGTCATCAATATTACAACTATAGCAGTTGCCGCCTCCCCCAGTGCCGATCGACCTGACGAAAATGTAACAAAATGCAACACCACAGCGTATAATGGATAACGATCGCTCGTCAGGAGCCACACAGAGGAAATTTATCGAGATATGCGAGTCGCGATCGCCGGGGCCGGTCTGGCCGGTCTCTCCTGTGCCAAATACCTAGTCGATGCAGGGCACGTACCCATTGTCCTCGAACGCCGCAACGTCCTCGGCGGGAAGGTCGCCGCATGGCAAGATGAAGACGGCGACTGGTACGAAACCGGGCTGCACGTCTTTTTTGGGGCCTACCCCAATATGCTCCAACTGCTGGCCGAGTTAGGTATCGACGATCGCTTGCAGTGGAAAGAACACTCAATGATCTTCAACCGGCCAGAAAAACCCGGAACCTACTCCCGGTTTGACTTCCCGGACTTACCCGCCCCTTGGAACGGTGTCGCTGCCATTTTGGGCAACAACGATATGCTGACTTGGCCCGAAAAAGTGCGCTTTGGCGTAGGCTTAATTCCGGCTATGTTGCAGGGGCAAAAATACGTCGAAGACATGGATCGCTACTCCTTTTCCGAGTGGCTGAAACTGCAACGAGTGCCGCTGCGCGTGGAAAAAGAAGTCTTCATCGCCATGTCTAAAGCGTTGAACTTCATCAACCCCGACGAGATTTCCTCTACAGTTTTATTGACGGCGTTGAACCGCTTTTTACAAGAGAAAAAAGGTTCGATGATGGCCTTTCTCGATGGTTCTCCGACAGAACGGTTGTGTCAGCCGATGGTAGACTACATCTGCGATCGCGGCGGTGAAGTCCGTTTGAATGCGGGTTTAAAAACCATCGAACTCAACGACGACAACACCGTGCCCCCTAGGGTTATGCCGCCGCCCCCCGCTGCGA
>CAKZKB010000227.1 GCA_937121005.1 uncultured cyanobacterium
ATCGCCTCGTGGTTTTTGGTGACAGTCTTTCCGATACGGGAAATCTGGGAAGATCGTCCAATGGATGGATTTGGGTCGATTATTTGAGCGATCGCTTGGGTTTAGAAACGATCGCTTCCTCCGATGGCGGCACGAATTACGCTCATTCTGGGGCGACGGCAATTGATTCGGAGAATACCATCGATCTCAACCAGCAGTTTACCCAATTCTACCAGAGCGACAATTCTATCTCTGAAGCGGATCTGTACGCGATCGCCATTGGTGGAAATGATGTTGTAGGCATTTACGAGTCAGATACAGATGCCAGCGATCGCCTTAATGCTACCGTCGATCGGATTATTTCTGTCCTCGATCGTCTTGTCGATGGCGGTGCAAAAAACATCGTCATTTTGAACGTTCTCGATGGCGGTTTTACTCCCTTAGCGCATGAAGAAAATGCCAGCGAACAGATTACCGATTTAGTGCAACAGTTTAACGATCGCCTAGAGACTGCTGTAGAGGATTTTAGCCGCGATCGCTCCCAGATCGACATCGAATTTATCGATCTATTTTCCCTCAGCCATGCTATAGTTGAATCGCCCCAACGCTTCGGCTTGCCCGATAATTTTATTGTCGGCGAACCTTGTCCCCAAACTCCTTGCGACAACTACTTTTTCTGGGATGGCGTTCACCCCACCACCCAAACCCACGCCGCGATCGCCAATTGGGTTTACGTCCAACTCGCCGACGATTGACCCCAAACAATGGTAAAATGCGAACTTGGTTACAGACCGGGCCAATACTGTTTGTCCTTACATGAAAACACAACCCTAACTATCTTAATTCATCCTCTGACAACATTGACTTTTGTCCCTTAATCATCTGCGTCCATCCTATTTATCTGTGGTTGCATGACTTACTGCCTCGGAATTATCAATCGTGCGGGTCTCGTCCTCGCTGCCGACTCGCGTACCAATGCGGGTGTTGACTACATTTCAACGTATCACAAATTGTTCGACTTTTCCATTCCTGGAGAACGAGTCATTTTGTTGTGTACGTCAGGAAATCTGTCTGTGACTCAAGGAGTGATCAATCTCCTGAAGCGGGAATTACAAACTCCCGAAACGGATAACCTGAATACCTTTTCGAGTTTGTACGATATCGCCGGACATATTGGGGCCAAAATTCGCCAAATTCACGATCGCGATCGCGAGTGGTTAGAACGCGACAAGATCGACGCGAGTTGCAGCTTCTTAGTCGCCGGACAACTTCCCGGAGAAATATCGCAATTGTACCTCGTCTACTCTCAAGGGAATTTTATCCAAGCCACCCCAGAAACTCCATTCTTACAAATCGGCGAAACCAAATACGGTAAACCCATTCTCGATCGCACCCTCACCTACGATAGCCCCATGGAAGCAGTAGCCAAATGCGCCCTACTTTCCATTGATTCGACCATGAAATCGAACATTTCTGTTGGCCCGCCAATTAACTTAATGATGTACCATGCCGATACATTTGCCGTGCGTCACAAACTGACATTGCGTTTAGGCGATCCCTATCTAGCCAAAATGCGAAAATCCTGGGAAGAATCCCTGCGACAAGCATTTGAATCCATGCCCGATCTCGAATGGAAACACCAACCGCAAGCCAGCGATGAAGACATTTTTATCGATTAGAATTCGGAACGGGCGAACGCCGTTCGCCCCTACACAAGCGATTGGCATTAACTGGTCTTATTTGAAGTGTAACGTATTTTATAGAACATGGCATTAACTTGATAATTCGTTCCCCAAGCGATCGCTCAATTTCACCCAGTCCGCAACGCTGACATCTTCCGGTCGGCATTTGGGATCGAGAGATAAAGCAGATAAAATTTCTAACAGTCGATCGCGATCGAAATTCCCTTTTAAGTTGTTCCGCAACATTTTGCGCTTGTTGGCAAATCCCCACTTTACCAACTTGGCGAGGAACTGCGGATCCTGCGCCGGAACCGGGAACGATCGCGGTGTTAACTTAATGACCGCAGACTCCACTTTTGGCGGCGGAGAAAAGGCCTTCGGCGGTACGTCGCAAACCCATTCACACTCGGCGACGTAGCGAACTCGTACCGTCAACGCCCCAAATTCGCGGGATCCCGGAGTGGCGGTAAGGCGTTGGGCAATTTCTTTTTGTACCAACAAAACCACCGATTCGTATCGATTTTCTGGAGCCTTAATCGTTCCTAGCAACTTCTCTAAAATCGGCCCGGTGATGTTGTAGGGAATGTTAGCAACAACTTTATTCGGGTTGTGGAAGTGGGGAGGGAGTTCGGGAAACTCTAGGTCGAGAAAATCCCCTTGCAAGAGAATAAAGTTATCGCGATCGCCGAACTGTTTCACCAGCTTGGCACAGAGATCGCGATCGAGTTCCACTGCAAGAACCGACTGCACCCAGGGTAACAGTTTTCGGGTCAAATTCCCCGTACCGGGGCCGATTTCGAGAACGCGATCGTCGTCTTTTAAATCCGCCGCCGCCACAATGCGATCGAGAACGCGATCGTCTTTTAACCAATGTTGGGCAAATCGTTTTCTCGGCCGCACGGTCGCTACGCTCCAATTCAAAAAAGAGAGTTGGGGAGCAAGATGCTCCCATTACCAAACTACATCTAATGGGTGTAGAAATCCGGTTTCTCGGAGTTCATTGCTCATTGTTCATTGCTCATTGTTCATTGTTCATTGCTCATTGCTCATTGTTCATTGTTAGGGGGAAGCAAACGGCCGATCGTCCGATTTTCCGGTCGGAATGTTTCCCGCGCCACCCGCATTACATCTTCTGCTGTCACCGCTTCGATCGCTTCAAGTTTGTCAAAAGCATTGCGCCAGTCTCCAGTTTTGACTTCGTATTCTGCTAAAATGGCAGCCATGCCGCTATTAGAATCGAGCGATCGCAACAAAGCGGCTCGCGCTTGAGTTTTCACTCGCTCCAGTTCCGCTTCGGAAACGGGTTCGGTCTTCAACAATTCGATTTGTTCGTGCAAGGCGGCGGCGACTTCTTCCACGCTGCGATTGGGAGCCGTGAGAGCGTAGAATAAGATTAAGTTGGGGTACTTGTCGCCGGGAAAACCGTTCAATCCCTGGGCCGTCAATGCCACCTGTTGCTGTTCGACCAGCGATCGATACAAGCGAGACGTGCGTCCGTCGCTGAGAATGCTTTCAATGATTTCGTAAACGGCATTATCGGGATGGTCGATCGCCGGACGGTGGTAGCCTTCTAAATACCAGGGTTGCGAGGGAAACGTCACTTCCACTTCTCGCGCTTCGGTTTGTGGCGGTTCGACAACGTTGACTGCTGGCGGTTCTTCTCCGGCTTCAAAACGACCGAAATAGACCTCAGCCAGTTCTCGAACGCGATCGGTGTCCACGTCACCGACTACAGCAACGGTTAAATTATTGGGAACGTAATATTTATCGAAGAAATCTTGCACGTTTTGGCGCGTCAGGTTGGCGAGATCTTCAGGATAACCGATGGTCGGTTGGCGGTAAGGATGTTCTTGAAATGCCGCATCGAGATACTCTTCAATCAGCGTACCGATCGGAGAGTTATCAGTTCGCAGTCGCCGTTCTTCTAAGATGACTTGTTTCTCTTTATAAAACTCCCGGAAGACGGGGTTCAGAAAGCGTTCCGACTCCAGGGACATCCACAGTTCCAATTTGTTGGCCGGAAAGCTGTAAAAATAGCGCGTCGCATCTGCTGAAGTGGTAGCGTTGAGACCGACACCGCCTTCGCGTTCGACAATTTGCCCGAATTCGTTTTGGATGGCGTATTGGTTCGCTTCAGCTTGCAATTCGTCAAATTCTGCTTGCAAGCGTTCTACTTCTGCCATATCGTTGTCAGCTTTGGCGGCTAAAATTTTTGCAAACAATTCGTCGAGACGTGCGAGTAAAGGTTTTTCGGCGCTGTAGTTGCGCGTGCCAATGCGATCGGTGCCTTTGAATGCCAAATGTTCTAAAAAGTGCGCCACCCCGGTTTGGCCGATGGGTTCGTTGACTCCACCCACATCCGCATAAGTAATAAATGATACCGTTGGCGATTCGTGGCGCTCGAGTACGATAAATTTCATCCCGTTGTCAAGGGTAAAATCACTGACGCGATCGACAACGCGATCGAGATAGGATTCGGCGAAGGCGACGGGTAAGTTCTGTAGCGCTCCTTTACTGGCTTCGCGGGCGATCGCCGTATCGGTTGGTGAGGTTCCCCACACCAACAAAGCCGCTAGCAAGATTCCCAACGGACGAGATAAATTGGATACAGACATGGCAGAAAAAATGAGAGTCGGTTTGGAGTTAAGTAACTTCATATAACGATCTGTTAACCAAAGTAGGGTTTTTTGAAAAAACGGGCCACAATAGAAGCAATCGAGTTCGCTCTATTGTTTGCCAAATTGCCAATGAGAACGCTGCACAGGACGCAACCTCCCGAAACTGCAACCCGCCAGCGCATTCTAGATGCGGCCCGGCGGCTGTTTGCGCGCCAAGGTTACGAAGGCACGACCACCCGACATTTGGCGAAAGCCGCAGGAGTGGCAGAGGGAACCCTCTTTAGACATTTTGCCAACAAAAAGGCCATTTTGGTGGAAGTCGCGACTCAAGGTTGGGTAGAATTACTCACCGATCTGCTCACAGAACTCAGCGAAATGGGTAGCTACAAAGCCGTCGCACAAGTGATGCGGCGACGAATGCTACACCTGCGGGAAAATTCCGATTTGTTGCGCGTCTGTTTCCTAGAGGCGCAATTTCACCCGGAACTGCACGATCGCATCCAAACCGAGGCGATCGAAAAGATGACCGACGTAGCCGAGGCCTTCGTCCAGACGGCCATGGATCGGGGCACCTATCGTCCCATGAACCCCCGCTTGGTGGCGAAGGTGTTTCTCGGTATGTTTACAATTTCTGGGTTTAGTTACGAGAGTACCGTCGAAGGGAATGACTCCCCCCTGGCCATGAAGGAGATGGCCGAAGGTTTAGCTGATATTTTCCTTAATGGGGTGTTGACCCCGGAAGCAAGGGAGCGATCGTCTTAGTGGAGGGGGAGACAAGGAGACAAGGGGACAAGGGGAGGGGGAGAAAGGTTTACGGACTTATAGGACAAAAGCCCCCCTAAAACCTAATCCCTAAAACCTAATCCCTAAAACCTCGTGCTACACTCGAAGTCCTAGACGAATCTACACGAACGCGCTGCGATGAGCCGATCGATCGCCACCGATATCGCCTGTCCTCCCCTCACCATTTCCCCGGCCCGCGTGGTACGCGGTCGCCATATTTTGACCCACAGCCGCGCCGAACTGGCCCGTCTGGGAGAGCGGCCGCTGGTAGTTGGTGGCGATCGCGCCTTGAAAGCTGCCCGATCGCCCCTAGAAGCGGCCTTAAAAGAGTTCGACCCCGAATTTGCCACTTACGGCCCGGACTGCTGCGAAGCCAGTTTAGAAACCTTACAAGCCACTGTCGCCACCCATGGCGCTGATTTCATCATCGGCGTGGGCGGCGGTAAAGCCCTGGATGCGGCCAAATTGGTGGCCCACCGTTGCGGGATCCCCATCGCCACAATTCCTACCTCCGCCGCCACCTGCGCCGCCTGGACGGCCCTTTCTAACGTTTACTCTCGGGAAGGGGCGTTTCTCTACGACGTGCCCCTGTCTCGCTGTCCCGATCTGCTGATTTTGGACTACGATCTGGTACAGTCTGCCCCCCAACATACCCTAGCGGCGGGCATTGGCGACGCGATCGCCAAGTGGTACGAAGCCTCTGTCAGTAGCGGACGATCGCAGCAAACCCTCACGATCGCCGCCGTTCAGCAGGCGCGAGTGTTGCGCGACTTGCTGCTACAAAAATCTGCCGCCGCCCTGGACGAACCCGGAAGCGACACCTGGCAAGAAGTGGTAGACGCGACGGTACTGCTGGCTGGCGTTATCGGCGGTTTGGGTGGGGCCCAGTGCCGCACCGTGGCCGCCCACGCCGTCCATAACGGTCTGACCCATATTAAGGGCGATCGTCCCACATTGCACGGCGAAAAAGTCGCCTACGGAATTTTAGTCCAACTGCGCCTCGAAGAGACGATCGCGGGCAACCAACTGGCCGCCGCCGCCCGCGACCAACTGCTACCATTTTACGATCGCATTGGCTTACCCAAAACCCTGGCCGATCTCGGTTTGGGCGAAGTGTCCCTGCGCCAGTTGCGCGTCGCCGCCGATATCGCTTGCCAACCCGAGTCCGATCTGCACCATCTTCCTTTTCCCGTCGTCCCCGAACAGTTGATGGCGGCCATGGTTTCGACTACCGTTCCGATCGCGGGAGGGATTCTTCAATTAAAAATTAAAAATTAAAAATCCCGTAGGGTGTGTTACGGCGGGGATACATGATGGGTTTTAACAACAATGTTAATTTCGCCGTAACGCACCACATCCAGTGTTACGGCGTGGATACACCATCGATTTTGACCCACATATCAACACCGCCGTAACGCACCACGTCCCGGATGTTGATATCGTTGGCATGATGTACCGTGATGGTTCAATTCGCGGGGTTTGTGCATGGTGCGTTATGCGGAAATATCATCAATTGGTGAGAATTCATATTTTTCCCTCGCATAACACACCTTACCCGATCGCGGGGTTTTGGATTCCGTAGGGTGTGTTACGGCGGGGATACACCATCGATTTTGACCCACATATCGACATCGGCGTAACGCACCACACCCCGGATGTTGATATCATTGGCATGATATACCGTGATGGTTCAATTCGCGGGTTTTGGGATGGTGCGTTATGCGGAAATATCATTGATTGGTGACAATTTATATTTTTCCCTCGCATAACACACCTTACCCGATCGCGTTACGCATCCTACCTGCTAAGGGGGTAGTATGTGAACTGTCGTTTCAGCATCAGACACACCAGCAGCGTTTGCCAAGCGATAACTGAAGGTATAAGTCCCCGAACTCGAAGCATTAACCAAAGTAATACTACCATCAGAACCAACCGTCAGCGTACCTCCTGCTAACGCCACCGAGCTACCTGCCGCACGATCCGTTACGGAACCCCCCAAATCGCCGCCACCAAAACTGGTAATCGACGCAGCCGGGAAGCCTAACGAATCGTTACCGAGCAAGCCGCTGAATGTTGCACCCGAGGAAACCTGCCCAGTCGGATCGAATACTGCCACATTCAAAGGAAATGCCGGATCGTCACTATCGGCAACCGCAACAGGCGGTATGCCAACTAGAATGCTAACCGTTCCATCGGAAGTCCCCTCGGAGTTGGACAACTGATAGTCAAAGCTGTAAGAACCGGCCGCCGGATTCGTTAAACTGAAACTGCCATCCCCATTCACCGTTAACGTTCCACCCGCCAAACCAACAGCAGTTCCGGCAGTATTCGTCGTTACAGTGCCGCCGAGATCGCCGCCGCCAAATGTTGTCAAAGTCGATACGGGGGCACCTAACGTATCGTTATCGAGTAAATCGTTGGCATCTGCTGTGGTAACGCTTAACGTTCCTCCAGGCGCAACCAAGTAACCGCTATCATCTGTCGCCGTCGGTGGCACAGCAGTAACCTCGATAGTTATCGTGCCGTCATCCGAACCGACTGAATTTTCCAAGCGATAGTTAAAACTGTAGGTTCCCGTCATACTGGAATTAGCTAAATCGAAACTACCGTCTGCATTGACCGTCAGCGTTCCTCCCGCTAAACTAACAGCATTTCCAGCAGTATTCGCCGTCACCGAACCGCCCAGATCGCCACCGCCAAAACTGGCAATGGTCGCCTCTGGGAAGCCGCGATCGTCGTTATCCAGAAGATCGTTTGTGGCGCTCGTCGCAACCATCAGCGTCTCGTTCAAATTCACGGTATAACTATCATTAACAGTCGTCGGTGCAGACTGAACTTCGATCGTCACCGTTCCGTCGGAATTGCCCGCCGAATTGGTCAACCGATAGTCAAAACTAAACGTTCCCGCCGTCGTGGGATTGTTGAGGGAAAAACTACCATTGTCGTTCACCGTTAGCGTTCCACCTGCTAGCATCACCCCGGTTCCTGCGGTGTTACCCGTCACCGTTCCACCGAGATCGCCACCACCAAAACTGGCAATGTCGGCGGTAGGGAAGCCGCGATCGTCGTTATCGAGAAGATCGTTAGTGTCGCTGGTGGCAATATTTAGCGTGGTTCCCGTCGTCGTGGTATAAGTTCCGTCATCCGTCGCTGTCGGCGGGTTAGGATCGTCATTGGTCAGCATCAGTATCGCCGTTGGGTTCGTGCTACCCGCCATCCCAATTCCGCTAAAACCAGTTAGAGACAAGGCGATGGTTTCGTCTGCTTCAAAGGTGCTATCGCCTAAAATCTCGATCGTCACGGTGGCGCTGGTATTCCCCGCCCCAAAGTTGACATCGATCGGCCCGGCGGTAAAATCAGTACCGGGGGTGGCTCCATCGGTGGGGCCAGCCGCGAGGGCCACGGTTACGGTTTCTGCGTTGGTGGTGCCCGTGCGGTTTAAGGTGACTACAGTTGTATTGGCGGTTGCGTCTCCCTCGTTGACGGTAAAAGTAGCTCCAGAGAAGTCATAGGTGGTTGTAGGTGTGGGGGCCGGAGCCGGAGCCGGCGATGGGGACGGGCTGGGTGTAGAATCGGTATCGTCGGCCGTGTCAGTATCGGTATCGGTATCCATCCCCATATCCATATCCGAGGTGGAGTCCATGTCAGAACTGTCGTCAGTCGTCGTGGGGGTGGGTGTGGGTGAGGGACTGGGAGTGAAATCAAAATCGAAACTGGGTTCGGAATTGAAGTCGGAATTGTCAGTCTCCGTCGTGTCAGTGGAGGGGGTTAGGGGAATAAAATCGTTAGCATCGAGGTCGGTTACGCCTTTAACCGCAGCCAAAAACTGGCCAGTGGCGCGATCGCGGATAATGGTATTCCCTTCTTCTACAGTGAAATCGAGATCGTCAAAGGTGAGGTTGCCCAAGAGTTCGATGCGATCTTCACCCCGACGGAAATCTGTAATACAATCGGCATCGGTGCGGGTTTCGCCGCCAGTGGAGATGAAACCAGGAACCCCCATAAGGCGACCGATCGCGAAAATATCGTCTCCGTCTCCTCCTGTGAGGGTGTCGCTACCCGTGTCTCCGTACAGGCGATCGTCCCCCAAGTCCCCACGCAGAACGTCGTTTCCTTGCCCGCCATGCAGGGTGTCCGCATCCATGCCTCCCAGTAGGGTATCATCGGCGGTGTTTCCGTAGAGGCGATCGTTGCCTTTGTTTCCCGCTAGGATATCCGCCTCATCGTCAGAGAGGGCGGCCGGATCCATGGACGCACCGATGAGGATATCATCACCGCGATCGCCGAGGATCAGATCGCTTCCTCGGTCTCCCCAGAGGCGATCGTCATCTTTCCCACCCCAGAGGGTGTCGTCGTCTCGTCCGCCCCAAATCGAGTCCGGGCCTTGGTTTCCAGCCAGCAGATCGGCTCCAGTATGGCCGAAAATGCGATCGCTGCTTTCCAGTCCGAGAACGATATCGGCACCATCGAAGGCGGAGAGGGTATCGCTGTCGATGGTGCCAACGAGGCGATCGATACTAAGGGAGCCGAGAATATTCATAGTTCAAAAACGAAAGATCGAAAACCGACATTGCCTCCAGCTAGGCTGGAGGCAGCGCCCCGAGGCAACCTGGCCGTTTTAAAGTTTCTGTGAAGTGGAGCAGGTAGGGTGTGTTGCGGCGGGGATAAACCATCGATGTTAACCCACATATCGACATCGCCGTAACGCACCACATTTCAATTCAAAATTCAAAATTCAAAATTCAAAATGCCGGTAGGGTGTGTTACGGCAAGGATCGACCATCGATTTTGACACACATATCGACATCGCCGTAACGCACCACATTTCAATTCAAAATTCAAAATTCAAAATTCAAAATGCCGGTAGGGTGTGTTACGGCAAGGATCGACCATCGATTTTGACACACATATCGACATCGCCGTAACGCACCACGTCCAGTGTTACTTACCCGATCGCAGAACGCACCCTACCTGCTTGGCCGCAACGCACCAAATCCCGGATATTGATATCTATCAAATCTCCCCAGTTTTTGGTATGCTTGGAGATTCAGTAGCGATCGTCACATTTTATGGCCGACTTTCCTCATGCTTCCCTGGCGAACACCGCCGATCGCCTGCGGGCACTCCCTCCCTACGTTTTTGCCCGCTTGGACGAACTCAAAGCCCGCGCCCGCGAACAGGGTGTGGACTTAATCGATTTGGGCATGGGCAACCCCGGCGGCCCCACCCCCCAACCTGTGGTCGAAGCCGCGATCGCCGCCTTGCGCGATCCCAACAATCACGGCTACCCCCCCTTTGAAGGCACGGCTGGCTTCCGGCGCACCATCACCGAATGGTACGATCGCCGCTACGGAGTCAAACTCGATCCCGACGGCGAAGCCTTGCCCCTGTTGGGTTCCAAAGAAGGGCTGACCCATTTGGCACTGGCATATATCAACCCCGGCGACTTGGTGTTGGTGCCCTCCCCGGCTTACCCGGCCCATTTTCGCGGCCCCGCGATCGCTGGCGGTGAGGTCTGGGAAGTTCCCCTCAGCGCCGATAACGATTGGATAATCGATTTAGGTCGCATTCCCGAAGACATTGCCCGTCGCGCCAAAGTCTTTTATTTCAACTATCCTAACAACCCTACAGGCGCAACGGCCCCTCGAGAATTTTTCGTGGAGATGGTGGAATTTGCCCGCCGCTACGAAATTTTACTCGTTCACGATCTTTGTTACGCCGAACTGGCCTTCGATGGCTACCAACCTACCAGTTTACTGGAAATTGAGGGCGCGAAGGACATCAGCGTTGAGTTTCATACCCTTTCTAAAACCTATAATATGGCGGGCTGGCGCGTGGGGTTTGTTGTCGGCAACCGCCACATTATCCAGGGGTTGCGGACGCTTAAAACCAATCTAGACTACGGCCTGTTTTCTGCTTTGCAAGCCGCCGCCGAAGCTGCGTTAAACTTACCCGAAATTTACCTGCATCAAGTCCAGCAACGCTACCAAACCCGGCGAGATTTCTTGATTTCTCAGTTGGAAACCCTCGGCTGGCAAGTGATTAAACCGAAGGCGACGATGTATCTTTGGGTTCCCTGTCCGCCAGGAATGGGTTCGACGGATTTTGCCCTAGAGGTGTTGCAAAAAACGGGAGTGGTTTTGACTCCGGGAAATGCCTTCGGGGAAGGAGGAGAAGGTTACGTGCGCGTGAGTTTAATTGCCGATCGCGATCGCTTGCAAAAGGCCATCGATCGCTTGCAAGATGCGGGTATTCATTACCAAATGGCGGTTAGCGAAAGTCAACTTTTTGATGCAAGGTTTCCAGTGTAATGCGATCGACGATTTCATTGAATTTTCGTTCTTTTTCAATTCGCCGAGGAACCGAACCTGCGAGAATTTGGATGGCAATGTCTTCGATGGATTCTTCTGTGAGGGTAGATAGATACTCGAGTTGCCCGAATAAATTCTCGGAGATTTCTACAGTCAATTTTTGGGTTTTCATGTCAATAACGATCGCGACTACACGGTTTTGTTAATCTCGATACGAACCATCAAACTCAAAATAAACACTCGTAGGATATAGTAGCATAAAATCTCACGAATTTCAAACCTGGTGAGAAATTTATTTGTTCGTCCGCAAAACCTAGATCGACTTGCGGAATTCAGCGATCGCCTCATTTTGGTCGGGGATATTAACGCAGCGAGTCAACAAGTCAATATCTAAGTTGGGGAGATATTGGCTGCGAGACACTTCTCGATATTGTTCGCCGTCTAAGACGTACAACCAGAAGCGATCGTCTTTCCAGAACCAAACTTCCGGGACTCCTAACCCTCGGTAAATGTCGAGTAAAGCAATGCTACCACTCGTGATAACCACCTCGATCGCCAAATCGGGAGAGTCTTTTTCTGTGTCAAAACAGTAACTTTCATCCGGTTCTAAGCCTCGTTCTTTAACCTTCTTTCGATAAGTTGTCGAACCGCAAGCGTATACTTTTAGATTTGCTGCCAAAAAGTAGAATTCGATAAGCCGAGCAATCGTTTTTTTGAGAAGTTCGTGCTGTCGAGATGGCATACAAAGTTCTAAGGTTCCTTGTAGGTATCTCATTCGCAACCCAGCAAAATCGTCTAGGGTATCGCGAAGAGTTTCGTATTGTTCCCAGGTGATGCCAAATAAGGTAAGTTGCTGTTCTTCTGCTGCGCGATCGCTTGTCTTTTCGAGAACTTGAAGGTTCATGTTTTTTGTCTGCTAGCACTACATCTAAGATAGCACAATTTTTACGATCGACGGATAGCATTACGGAACTCAAGTACCGCATCGTAAAGATCGGGGATATTGACGCAGCGAGTCAACTATAATATAATATAGTATAGCATATTTTCTACAGTTTAGCATCGATACGAGTTTGTCCAGATCGTACCATTTTACTACGAACGGTATATCAATCGATCGTCTCATGTTACACGATATTGTTGGCGATGCGGTTAACATTGATAACGTCATCATTGTGCCAGCTTTCTACGACATCGATATTCAAACCAGTGACGAACCTCAGAGCGAGTTTCCTTTAGCAAAATATATGACACAACATCAAATTTGTTTCCATGAAAATTATCGAGTCGATTGTTGGTGTGAGGATGTAGTCAACGATTGTAACGCAATGTGGGTTCGTGCTAGAATACCGAATGTTTACCGATTTTCTCCACCACCTGTTATCGGTTGGCGATACAAACTCTTGGATGTTCCTTTTTTAGCCATTCTGTTCGATCGCAACAAATCTTTCCCTTCCCTACATCCTTTTGCCTGTGTAGACGAAGATCTTAAGGCACATTTGGATTTTTTCGGTGTAACGACACTTGGCGATCGTCAGAAAATTGCTAAGGTTTTCTGGACGAGTTTACTCCAAGGCGATCGCGAATTAACGACTTTCATTGACTGGGTGTTAGGCGATTGCTATGATGATTATGATTCTGTGGTGATGGGGTCAACCGCTTCGCGGAATTAAAAATTAAAAATTCTAAATTAAAAATTTAGACCCCATGTCTAAAGCCAGGGGCTTGTGCGGATGCTTCGCTTTGGTTGTCCACGAACAAATTCGGGGGCTTGTATCCATGATATTCTTGGGCAGATTTTGTCGCAGGTTACTGGAATGGAAAATTCTATTTAATCTGACAATTAGGTATCCGCGATCGGCGATCGAGCTAAAATCGCTAAACACCTGGGGAGAATTTCCACAGTTTTATGATAAACTACTTGTAGTTCTATTTGGCAACCCAATTCGTGCAACGCCCGACTCCAGAACCGACGATCGCGTCTGCCATTTCCCGCTTGCGTCAGATGACACGACGGGATGTTTTGGCGGGGTGGCGATCGCATTTGGGCGATCTCCCCTCTGAGGTCGCAACTCACCCTGGCAGTTGGGAAAGTTGGCAACTCGCACAGCTTAACGATCGCCATCATATTGCTTGGGGGCGATCGCGTCAAGTGTTATGGTTGGCACAACAATTTATCGTCCCTGAGAAGTTTCAAGACTACCCGATTTCGGGGTTGGCGATGCGCTTGGCATTGCGTTGGTGGGCCGAAGATGCGACGATTTTTGTGAATGGGGAATGCGTCGCCAGTGGAGATCTGTTTGATTTTGCCACGCGAGTTTTATTCGATCGCAGTGTCAGCGTCGGGGACAGTTTTAATGTAGCGTTGCGCTTGGAGAGTCCTTACCATGACGACGGTGCGTTAGTCGCATCCGAATTGTGCTGCGAACGCTTAGGCGAAGGCGTACCGGAACCGGGGTTTGTGGCTGACGAAGTGGCGATCGCCTACAATTATTTAACTCAGTTACAGCCAGAGAAGACAGAATCTATCTCAATTTTACATGACGCGATCGACGGCATCAATTGGGAAACAGGAGATCGCGATTGCTTCGATACCGAACTCGATCGCTTGCGAGAGACCTTAGCAAAAATTGTCGGCAACATTGACAGCAAAATTAACTGTCTCGGTCACGCACATCTCGACATGGCCTGGTTGTGGCCGGTTAAGGAGACTTGGGATGCGGCCCAAAGAACCTTCGAGTCGGTTTTGGGATTGCAAGCCGATTTTCCCGAACTGATTTACACTCATTCTACTCCAGCGTTGTATGCTTGGGTCGAAGACAATCGCCCGGACTTGTTCGATCGCATTCGCCAAAAGGTTGATGCAGGAACTTGGTCGATCGATGCTGGACTCTGGGTGGAACCGGAACTCAATATTGTTTCTGGAGAAGCCATCGCCCGTCACATTCTCTACGGACAGCGTTACGTCAAAGCTAAATTCGGCCGCATTTCTTCTGTCGCTTGGCTTCCCGACAGTTTTGGATTTTGTTGGCAGTTGCCACAGCTTCTCCGAGAAGGGGGGATCGAATATTTCGTCACCCAAAAGCTGAAGTGGAACGATACCACTGAGTTTCCTGACGACTGGTTTTTATGGCAGTCTCCAGATGGAACAACCATCCCCAGTTTGATGTCGGCTTATATCGGCCAGGATACCAACGCGATCGCCATGACAGACTATGGGTTTGCATGGCAGAAAAAGACGCAAAATCCAGCATCTTTATGGCTTCCCGGAATGGGCGATCGCGGCGGCGGCCCGACTCGCGATATGCTAGAGGTATGGCGACGCTGGCAGCAGTCTCCCGTATTTCCCAAAACCGCATTCACCACCGCTAAAAAATATTTAGATGACCTCGATCGTCCCACTGCGATCTGGAACGACGAATTGTATTTAGAATACCATCGCGGTTGCTATACCAATCATGCCGACCAAAAATGGTACAATCGTCAGTGCGAGCGGTTGCTGTATCAGGCGGAATTGTTTGCTTCCATTGCCGCGATCGTCCATTGTAGGGGCGAACGGCGTTCGCCCTCTTCTATCTATCCCCAAACCGAACTCGAAACCGCTTGGAAACAAGTTCTCTTTAATCAATTTCACGATATCTTACCCGGTTCGGCCATTCCCGAAGTCTATGAAGAGGCCGATCGCGATTGGAACGCCGCCAAACAAACCAGTACGGATATTTTAGCGCGATCGCTTGCTGTCGTCGCCGCCAACATCCAATTACCGACTCCCCCTAACCCGCAAGCGGTTCCGGTGACAGTGTTTAACCCTCTCAACTGGACGCGATCGCAAGTGGTTTCCGTTCCCCTTCCCCCCTCTCCCGATGGCTGGTATGCTGTCGATACCGAGGGAAACCGCCTCCCCTCCCAGCAAAGCGGCGATCGCCTGCTAGTCTGGATAACAAAGGTTCCCAGCGTGGGTTACAAAACCGTCTGGATCGTGGCCGATGCGCCTCAAACCCGCATGGTTAGCGAGTCGCGAGAGCTTGTAGGCACAATCCAAGCCAGTATAGGAAAAAAAATATCACAAAAAACGCCCCCTTGTCAAATTAATAATTTCGATCGCCACAAATGGGTGCTAGAAAATGCGAAAATACGGGCAACCATCGACCCCAAAACGGGAAATATTGCCAGTCTAGTTGACAAAACTAACAGTCGAGAAGTGCTAGCAGCCGGGAAAGGAAACCAACTGCAAGCCTTCAGCGACAAAGGACAATATTGGGATGCGTGGAATATCGATCCCAATTACGAACAACATCCCTTAGCGCCAGCGAAATTAATCTCCATCGACTGGGTAGAAACGGGAGAGGTGCGATCGCGGTTGCGAGTCGTGAGAGAAATTGGACGATCTCAATTTTCCCAAGACTATATATTAGACATTGATTCGCCACTGCTGAAAATTGAGACAACCGTTGATTGGCAAGAACGCCACGTTCTCGTCAAAGCCGCCTTCGAGTTTAATTTTAGCAGCGAAGTTGCCACCTACGAAATGCCTTGCGGGGCGATCGCGCGATCGACAACTCCCCAGACTCCGGCTGAGAAGGCTAAGTGGGAAGTTCCGGCGTTGCAGTGGGCAGACTTGTCAATTAAAAATGAAAAATTAAAAATTAAAAATTCAGAATTCGTCTTGAAAAGTTTGGGGGGAAGAAAATCTACACCCCCAACTTTTCGCAGAATTAAGACTATAGGTCTAAACCCAGAGGCTTGTGAAACTGAAAATGGGTTTGGCGTTAGCATTCTCAACGACTGCAAGCATGGTTACGATGCCAAACCGAACCAATTGCGACTGAGTTTGTTGCGGGGTTCGACTTGGCCAGATCCCAACTCTGACTTAGGAAAACATGAGTTCGCCTACGCCATTTATCCCCATGCAGGCGGCTGGAAACAAGGGGGAACTGTGCGCCAAGGATACGAGTTTAATTATCCGTTGTTGGTTGTCGGCGATCGCGACATCTGTGACAATGCCAGTTTACCTCATACGGCTACCTTGCTCGATATTTCGGCTGACAATTTTATCCTCACCGCGTTGAAACGCGCCGAAGACGATCGCCATGCTTGGATTTTGCGCGGTTACGAATGTCATGGCGATCGCAGCCCCATCGAATTTTCTGGCGAATTGGGTTTAAATCGCGATCGTCAGGTAAACTTGTTAGAAGAGCCGATCGCTTCAATGGAGGAAACTGCCACATCGATTCTCGATCCTTGGAAAATTGCCAGCTACCGACTTGTTCGGAGTTCGGAGTTCAGAGTTCAGAGTTCAGAGTTTAGTCTATAAGCTAAAGCTAGAGGCTTGCATTCACCATCTTCTCGGTTACTATGAGCGCATTGAAAAGAGGGTTGAGTATTCTCGTTCGCAACCCCTTAGAAATTATTAACAATCCTTTTACGGCCATGGACTCCATCGTCGCCATGGTTGGCGGTCTCATGGTCGATCGTAGCGGTAGCGGATATTTAATTTTGCTGGCAATTCTCCTGCTGCTGTTGGTTTTAGGGATGGTCGTAGAAATAAGAAAGATGAATATTTACCAGCATCGAGCCATTCCCGTACCTGTGGTCATCAATATTGCCAATCCTTCCAACAGTGGAAATGCCATTGGATCTCTGTTCGACACCATCGAAAGCGAAGGTAAATATCGATCGCACCGCCACAACCTGAGTAAATATCTCGATATCTCTCGAGACGAACTCATCTTCAACTATAATGGCGATATTTACAACAAAGCAATGTTGCTCGACTTCCTAAAAATTGTTCGCCACGATATCGAACAACTCAAACGTAAAGCCCCCAAAAGTACCACCATTTATCTGGCCTATATCGGCCCGGCCAGCGTGGCAATTTTAGTCGGCACTTTGTTCGTCCAAGATGGCGTAAAAATTTTCCAGTACGATCGCTCCAGCGAAAGCTATCAAACGGCCATTGATGTTAACGATCGCGCCTTGAAAGAAGATACCGATCGCTTTGAAAAGTTCGACCTGGAAGAACCCTCAGAGAAAAAGAGCGATCGCGTCACAGTGGCGATCGATGCGGCGGCTCATAAAATTAAACTAGAAGAAGACAGCATCAAAAACTATGGCGATATTTACTACCTGAAAACCAAATCCAACGGGACGATCGACAAAGATGAAGATTGGTTGCAATACTGTCGGGAAGTCTTTAAAGTCCTCAACCTCTGCCAACAGCAGTATCAAGAGATTCGTGTGGTGTATTCCATGCCCGTCGCCTTGGGAATTCTTTTGGGAATGGCCGCGCAAAACTATTGGAACGTCATGCTCACCAACTACGATTCCCAATCGAGTACCTACAAAGATGTGGTAAGATTAAATGAGGTGGTTTACTTCTCCTTCTCGTAGAGACTCGGACGCGATCGCAATTCAAAACAAAAAGTAGCGCTGCGCCATCGGGAGAACGGTAGCGGGTTCGCAGGTGAGTAATTCGCCGTCGGCGCGGACTTCGTAGGTTTCGGGATCGACTTCCATTTCGGGGGTGTAGTCGTTGAGTTTCATATCTTTTTTGCCAATATTGCGGCAATTGGCAACAGCGACGACTTGCTTTTGTAGCTGCAACTGGCTGGCGATATCCCGTTCTAAGGCCGCTTGCGAAACGAAGGTGAAACAGGTACTATGTTTTGCACCTGCGTAGTTACCAAACATGGGCTGCATATGGACGGGTTGCGGCGTAGGAATGCTAGCATTAGCATCTCCCATTTGTGCGTAGGCGATCGCCCCCCCTTTGATAACAATTTCCGGTTTGACCCCAAAAAAGACCGGATCCCACAGGCACAAATCCGCCAGTTTCCCCTCTTCCACCGAACCCACAAAACTAGAAATGCCGTGCATAATCGCCGGATTGATGGTATACTTGGCCACATAGCGCTTGGCACGTAAATTGTCGTGACGATCGCTATCTCCGGGCAAACTTCCTCGTTGCTGTTTCATTTTGTGCCCGGTTTGCCAAGTGCGGAGAATCACTTCTCCCACTCGTCCCATGGCTTGGGAATCGGAGGCGATCGCGCTAAAAGCTCCCAAATCGTGTAAAATATCTTCAGCCGCGATCGTCTCTCGGCGAATTCGCGACTCGGCAAAAGCCACGTCTTCGGGAATATTGCGATCGAGATGGTGACACACCATCAACATATCTAAATGTTCTTCTAGCGTATTCAGCGTATAAGGCCGAGTGGGGTTCGTAGACGAGGGTAAAACGTTGGCTTGTCCGCAAACTTTGATAATATCGGGGGCGTGACCGCCGCCTGCGCCTTCAGTGTGGTAAGTATGGATGGCGCGGTTTTTAAATGCCGCGATCGTCCGTTCCACAAACCCCGCTTCGTTGAGGGTGTCGGTGTGGATCGCCACTTGAATGTCGTATTTTTCTGCTACACTCAAACAAGTGTCGATCGCTGCTGGAGTGGTGCCCCAATCTTCATGCAGTTTTAACCCCATAGCCCCGGCGAGAACCTGTTCTTCTAACCCCGGCGTTTGGCTGCTGTTTCCCTTCCCTAAAAAGCCTAAATTCATCGGAAACGCATCTGCGGCCCGCAACATCATGCTAAGATTCCAGGGGCCGGGGGTGCAGGTGGTGGCATTTGTTCCTGTCGCCGGGCCGGTTCCTCCCCCTAACATGGTGGTGACTCCAGAGGCGATCGCGGTTTCGATTTGTTGGGGACAAATAAAGTGAATGTGGGAGTCTATTCCGCCGGCGGTGAGGATTTTTCCTTCTCCGGCGATCGCTTCGGTTCCGGGGCCGATAATGATATCGACATTATCTTGCGTGTAAGGATTTCCGGCTTTGCCAATTTTATAAATTTTGCCGTCTTTGATGCCAATATCGGCTTTAACAATTCCCCACCAATCTAAAATTAACGCATTGGTGATAACCGCATCAACCGCACCGTCGGCATTGCTAATGGGAGACTGACCCATCCCGTCGCGAATCACTTTTCCGCCGCCAAACTTCACCTCGTCGCCGTAGGTAGTGTAGTCCCGTTCGACTTCAATAATTAAATCCGTGTCGGCGAGACGGACGCGATCGCCTGTTGTGGGGCCGTAGGTTTCGGCGTAGGCGCGTCGATCCATGCGGTAGGTCATGGGCGTTTCTTGGCTATAGACGACTCGATGGTCATCCTACAATACCATTTTCCGAAAACTGTAGGGGCGATTCGCGAATCGCCCCTACAGGAAATTTAACGATCGAGTTCGGCCAGTCGCCACAACTTAATCGTATCGTCGTAGCTGCCACTGGCCAGCATTTGCCCGTCGGGGCCGAAAGCCAGTTGCGTCCAACCGGAATGGGCCTTGAGGGTTCCTTCCATACCCCCCGGACGGATCGAGTGGAGGACGATCGTCCCCCCCAGGTCGCTGCTAGCTAGCGTCCGGCCGTCCGGCGAAAAGGCCACCGACTGTACGAACTTGTTGTGACCGTTGAGATTTTCGACTGGAGCCCCGGTGTTAAGATCCCAGAGGCGCACGGTGTTGTCGGCCCCACTAGCCGCAATTAGCCGGCCGTTGGGACTAAACGCGATCGACCACACTGCCCGATCGCCCGCCGAAAGCGTTCCTAAATAGGTTCCGGTGCGCGTGGCCCACAGTTTAATCGTACCATCTTCGCCCCCAGTGGCAATCAAATCTCCTTGGGGTGCGAAGGCGATCGTCTTCACTTCTCCCGTGTGGCCGTGTAACGTCAACTCGGGACGAGACGCAGCGGCCGAATTGGCGACGCTGGTATCCCAGAGGCGCAGCGTCCGATCTTGACCCACACTGGCCAGCATTTCCCCGTCGGGAGAAAAGGCCGTCGCCAGGACTTCGCCGCCATGTCCGGTGAGGGTGTTGAGGACTTTCCCCGTTCGCAAGTCCCACAACTTCAGGGTTTTGTCTTCGCTGGCGCTGGCCAGGGTTTTGCCATCGGGACTCACGGCCACCGACCACACCGGGCCCTCGTGACCTTTGAGGACGCGGACGCGCTGGCAGGGTTTAATAGTATTGCCACTGCGACCGAGATAGCGCAGTTGAATGTTACCGTCGGCCCCACCACTGATGAGGGTACGTCCGTCGGGACTGACGGCGATCGACCACACGGGGCCGGAACGAAATGTCACCAGGCGATCGGGCATTTCCAGGGGAACGAGGGTTTCAGAACTCGTCTCCACCGACTGGGAGAGGGAATTGGACACGCCGACGGGGGCGCTTTGGGGCCACAGCAGCCCCCCAGTTCCTAAAATCGTAATCGCGATCGCGGCCCAGCGTACCCGCATCTCCGCTTGTTTGGAGATCGTGAAGGTGGGAACGGGTAGCGTCCAGGCGTTTAAATCTTTGAGTGCGTCGCCGGCCGATCGATAGCGATGTTGGAGATCGCGCTGCAACAAGCCATCAAGAACCCGTCCCAATTGGCGACTGATGGAGGTTTTGAGATAGTCGCGCCACACCCAGCGATCGGAAGGGGTATCGAACAGATCGAAGGGCGACATTTGCGTTAGCAAGCGGACGCAGATAACGCCTAAACTGTAGAGATCGCTGGCGGGAACGGCTTTACCTAAGGCCTGTTCCGGGGCCACGTATTCGGCCGATCCGGTGAGGGGAACGGGAGTGGCGATCGCGTTGGGAGGGGCAAATTTGGCCGAGGCAAAGTCTACTAGGGCAATTTTAGCGCTCGATCGCGATCGCACCAGGTTTTCAGGTTTGAGATCTTGGTGGACGAGTTGGCGATCGCCGATGAGTTGCAATACCGAAAGTACGTCTTCGAGCAAACAGCGCACTTGTCCTTCGGTAAACGCGCCTCCCGCCGCTAAGTCGTCGGCGACGGTATAACCTTCTATATATTCTTGCACCCAATAGCGACAACCGCCGAGATCGAAGGTTGCCAACAGTTCGGGAATTTGTTCGTTTTTGCCCAGTTCGCTGAGTCGCAATTCCACTTGACGGGCGGGCGCTCTGTCTTCTGGGGAAAATTGACCGATGATACAATGCGGTTGGGTGGGACTGTCTTCGTCAACGGCAAGAAATGTCCGGTGGCCGTTACTTTGCCCTAAAGGACGCAGCAGGCGATAGCGTTCTTTGAGGAGTAACGGTTCTCCGCAACTGTGGCAAGTCTCGGCCGGATGGGAATTTTGGGGGTTTTCGCAATGGGGATTAAAACAATAACTCATAACAGCCACGCGAGGAGCAATTTTGTCTATGATAGTTCCTTCGGCTCGGTTTAACAACGTTCCGATACGTTTCGCAACATCGGTATAATGTAGCGGCGATGACTTTTTTGGCGCGATCGCCCCCGATAAAATTTATCTGTCGTTCGGTAGGGAGTTTTACGGGCCGTCCGATGGTAAATGGCGTACCTCGATCGAGACTATCGGTGGATACAAGTCTCTGGCTGACTCGCTACGGGAGCAGACATCGGGTCGAAAGGCAGCCGAGTCTCAATTCTAAATTATAACGCTAGTCTAGTCGCGATCGCGTTTATCGTGCCATTTCTGAATCAGTTTTGCCAAGATACCGCCGACGACGATTCCCACACCTGCAAAAACCAAACTCAACAGTAACGCCGCACCGAACGGTTGCCAATATTCTGAGACGAGCTCGCGATCGCGTTCTTCGTTAATCAGAAACGGGGAAATCGTGGAACCGACGGCGGCAAAACCTAATCCCACACCGACGATCGCGATCGTATTTTGGAGGTTGCGATCGCGATCGGCTCGATCGATATCAACTAAGCCGCGAATGCTGTTAATAGCAGTATCGAGTAGGGCCGTTCCTTGTTTGAAATAGTTGAGATCGGCACTAATTTGGTCTTGAAACGCGATCGCTTCTTTGTGGTGAAACACGCGCAAGGCTTCTAGGGGATGTTGGGCCAGTTGTTCGGCGCGATCGAGGGTGGTTTGATAGTTTTTGGTATTGATGGCGATCGTGTTGCGAGCGTATTCTAGGTTTCGCAGTTGTTGGGAGTAGGTGAGCGCCGTTTTCATCAGGGTTTTTAAGGTACTTTGTAGGGTACGCAAATCGGCGACGGAAAGCGTCCCTCCTGTTTCGCGATCGAGATATTTTGCCTTCAATTGGTTTAAGTCGATCTCGTTTTCGGTGACAATGCGATCGGCATTGTTATAAAAAGTGCGACTGTCTCGAAAACTCTGGCTGATTTTATGATAGTAGAGCAGCAGTTCCGGGAGTTCCCAATAGCATTTTTCCATGAGAACTGTAGGCGCATCGTCGAACAGCAACCAAACCAACAGATGACCGTAAGGATTCTCGGTGACATCCGCTTTCGGGTTGCCATATTCGTAAAGATAGCCGCCAAATAAAGGGCGAACTCGATACAAACTCGGAAATGTTTCGGGAGTTTCCACCTGGAAAAAGTCGAGCCAGCACTGGCGAGCCAAATCGTCCAACTTGCGGGGATTTTTCGGACGCGGTTCGGCTAAATAAGCCGAGAGTAAAAGCGTTTGTCCCAAATAGCCAAGGGGGGGTTCCGATGGCGGTTGGAAGCAGTTTTTCGGGTTGAACTTCGCCAGATCGCCAACTCGATAGCTATCGTTGCCGGGATTTTCGGGGCGAAAAATGTTAAAATTGAGAGCGTAAGTATCGTGAAGCCGTTGCGGGTAAAGAAACCCTTCCAGTTGCTCGTCTGGCGTGGTAAAATACTCGTACTGTCGGTTTGTGGCGGGCTCTTCAGTTTGCAGTAAGTCGTAGTGACGCGAGGGACGATCGCTTCTAAGTTTAAATGTCGGCGGTACGTCAAAGGCTACGAGTATGTCACAATATCGATCTTCTACCCAGTCGATCGACGCTAAGGGTTGCGGTTTGTCACCTTTGGCAACAACCAAACCTTCGCAGTATCGATAGGCGAACCAATACAAACTTGGGGCGTAAATAATCGATGCGGAAATTTCGCTCATGGCGATCGCTCTTCTCTGGCTGCTTTCACCGTATCCACAATTAAGGCTTTATTGTAAACCCGATCGGGTTGTTCTCCTGGGGTGGGTTTGGGAATGGATTTCCCTTTTTTCGCCATATTGATGCGATAATCTGCCAGTTGCTCTCGGTTGAGGACGATGTTAAACTGCTTGCACCAGGCTTTAATCGCCTTGGCAATTTTAGCAGGTTTGTCCTCGGTCTGTGCTAAACTCTCTTCTAGGGTTCTCAGATTGTCCCATAATTCGCGATCGCGATCGCGATCGTTTCTTTCCTGTTCGACGAACGTCAGGAAATCCTCGATCGTCTGTTGGGATTCCGGTGGCATGGTGTTGGCGTTCATGGTAAATTGGTAATGGGTAATGGGGAATTGGCGATCGTTCGGGCGTAGGTTGGGTTGAAGAATGAAACCCAACAACCAGCAATTGGGAATTGGCGATCGTTATCTGTAGGGGCTAGGCATTCGCACAAGTCAATCAACGATTCTACCTGTAACTTTGTTGGTGAATGCCTCGCCCGATCGCAGGTATATCAGATTGTACCATTTTCCTCGTTCCTCTGGCTCTGCCAGGGAACGTCATTGTTGAGGCTCTGCCTCATGTAAAATGGAGGCGGAGCCTCCACAGTCATTGCGTCCCAGAGGAACGCAACGAGGGAAATGGGTAATTGGCGATCGTTATCTGTAGGGGCTAGGCATTCGCACAAGTCAACGAACGATTCTACCTGTAACTTTGTTGGTGAATGCCTAGCCCAATCCCAGGTATATCAGATTGTACCATGAATGAACCGGATTTGATGTAAATTCGTAGGGGCGAGGCATTCACACCAGTCAACGAACAATTCTACTTGTAACTTTGTTGGTGAATGCCTAGCCCGATCGCAGGTATATCAGATTGTACCATTGAGGTGTAGAAACCGGGTTTCTGACTTTGGGCAAACGCCGTTTCCCCCTACATTTTTAATTTTTAATTTCTAATTTTTAATTGATTCCGATCGCCCCAAAAGCAGACCAATATTTGCGATCGGCAAAAGGCGGATCCTCATCGTAGTCTACCAGCTTGCAGTCGCACTCGTCCACATCGTCCGGCGACAGTTTTAAATCCCGATCGCACCAGTCCAAAAACTGCTGTTTCGAGACCGTTCGCAGCCAATTTTGGGCCGCTTGCAAGGCTTTGGCGACAGAGGTTTCCGGGGTGAGTTCCCAGTAAAAGCGAATCGCTAAAAAGGCGGTGACAAAATCATCCACGCACCAGAGGGTACTCAACACCGACGGACTCCCCGCATACAGAAAACCGCTCGCTAACCCCACGTATTCGTCTGTAAGTTGGCTGCTGAGCAGGCCGGTTTCGCAGGCCGAAAGAATCACCAAACGGCAGGCGGGTAACTCCAGATTGGCATAAATTTCTTGTAGGGTCAAACCTTGATGTTGGGTGTCGAAACGGCGACCGTCGCGCAGGGTGAGGGTACTGCGGCCCTCGGGGTTGGGGGGTGCATCCCCGGCTAAAAGTAGGGCGGAATTTAGGGGATTTTCGCTGTCGAAGCCGCCGTGACAGGAAAAATGAACGAAATGACTCTGGCGCAGTTGGGCGACGGTTTCTTGGCTGTTAAATGCCGCTTTGCTCGCTCGATCGTGTGGCAGCACGAAGCAATGGGGGTCGAAATTTTTACGGACGATCGCCACTTCCACATCCGTATAGGGCAGATCGCGGGTCGGGTTTTGGATGGCAAAAAACCGCGAGTTCGCCCCCTCAGACATTGCCCCCTGGGAAGGACGGCGGTTTTGCAAATAGTCCCAAATTTGGCAACTGGGAACGTAGCGCACCCCTTCGGGAAAGCGGTTTTGCAGAATGCTGTCTCCCTCATCCCCATTTTGAATTTCTAATTTTGCGGAAAATCGGGGGTGTAGATTTTCTTCCCCCCGAATTTTCCAAGACGAATTTTTAATGGATAACCCATGGAGGGGGAACAGGTGCAAATAGAGGTGGGGAACGAGAACTAAAGCATGGCAACAATCGGGAATGCGGGCCATGAGAGCATCGAGATCTAGCAGGTGCGAGAGTTGGGATAGGCGGGGCGAGAGGTTGTCGTACCAGGCGGGCAGGCGGTAGTCGGAAAAGTAGGTTTGCTCGAACTCGTCGAGGGCGCGGCGCTGTTGGGGGCTGTAGCGGTGGGGCTGAATGTGGGGCTCGCCGTCGCGGAGGGTGACGACAAACGCATAGCCGCCCAGATCGCGATCGTGGGGCAAATACCACTCGATGAGGGCGGTTTGCGGCTCCAGGAGTTGGCGGAAGTCCGGGAGTTGGGGGCGGACGATTTGCACCGCCTCGAACTCGCGATCGTCGATTTCGGCCAGGAGATTCTCCCGTTGCGCCAGCAGGGTTTGCAGGGGAGTGGCGGCGGCGGCCACACCGACCCCGGCCCGGCGCTGTCCCGGCGTACCGGGTTCGCCCTCGGGAACGTCCGGGGTTTGCTCCTCGACAGCTTGCATGAGGGCGGCGATTTCCCGGTTCAGTTGGCGGTAGCGCTGTTGCTGGGCGGGGGTGGCGTTTTTGGGGACGAGATCCGCTTGGCTGAGGAGTTCGACCAGGGTGCGCGATTTGCTGCGCTCGACCGTCAGCAGGGCGGTTTCGTAGCGCTCCAGGCGAACGCAGGCCTCGACGAGATTGCCATACAGGGGTAGGGCATCTTCGATGAGTTGGCGCTTGGTTTGCGGGGAGGTGGCCCAGTTGCGGCTCTGCTCGACGGCGCGAATGGCGTTGTCGTAGAATTCTATAGCTAAATCCCATTGCTGGTGCTTAAAAACTGCATCACCTTGTCTTTGGTAAATATGAGCCGCAGCCGAAGAGTATTCAACAATTTTGTGCGCGTTGCTGATTTTATCACCACGACTTCGCTCTATATAATATTTAGCGATTGATTCTTGCGTTTTTGCTCGTTCCGATATAAAATTATCACCGTCATATACTGTTAATGCTGCTTCTGAATAGGCAATCGCCTGCTCAAGATTATCTCCTTTAACACCTTTAATTCTTCCGAAGTAAACCAATGCTAAGTTGGTTTGAATTTCTGCCCATCGAACAGGAAATGCTTGACGTGTGTAAATTTCTAATGACTTATGGTATAGGCGAATAGATTTCTCGATGTTTTCAGCTTCTTTACCTATGACACGACTAAAATAAGCCGATGCTAGTTGGTTGTGAATTTCTGCCCAATCGACAGGATAAGAGTCGCAAGTTTTAACTTTCAGAATCTCTTCATAAGCTAAAATAGCTTTTTCTATATTGTAGGAACGGTCTCCAGTAGTTTTATTTTGATAAAATTTGGCAATTCCAAGAAAACTATTTGCCCAATATTGGGGAAAGGCATCGGGGGTATAAACCTGCAAAGCGGCTTCGTAGGCGGCGATCGCGGCTTCTAAGTTCTCCGCTCGCTCTCCCCGGATGCGATAGAGGTAGGCAATCCCCAGATTGTTTTGGGTCGTGGCCCATTCTTGGGGAAAGGCATCGCGGGTACGCACCTGCAAAGCGGCTTGGTAGGCGGCGATGGCCTTTTCTAAGTTCTCGGCTCGCTCTCCCCGGATGCGGTTGCGGTAGGCAACTGCCAGATTGTTTTGGGTCGTGGCCCATTGTTGGGGAAAGGCATCGCGGGTACGCACCTGCAAAGCGGCTTGGTAGGCGGCGATGGCCTTTTCTAAGTTCTCGGCTCGCTCTCCCCGGATGCGGTTGCGGTAGGCAACTGCCAGATTGTTTTGGGTCGTGGCCCATTGTTGGGGAAAGGCTTCGGGGGTACGCACCTGCAAAGCGGCTTCGTAGGCGGCGATGGCCTTTTCTAAGTTCTCCGCTCGCTCTCCCCGGATGCGGTTGCGGTAGGCAACTGCCAGATTGTTTTGGGTCATGGCCCAATCTTGGGGAAAGGCATCGGGGGTACGCACTTGCAAAGCGGCTTCGTAGGCGGCGATGGCCATTTCTAAGTTCTCCGCTCGCTCTCCCCGGATGCGGTTGCCGTAGGCAGTCCCCAGATTGTTTTGGGTCATGGCCCAATCTTGGGGAAAGGCTTCGGGGGTATAAACGTGCAAAGCGGCTTCGTAGGCGGCGATGGCCATTTCTAAGTTCTCCGCTCGCTCTCCCCGGATGCGATCGCTGTAGGCAGCCCCCAGATTGTTTTGGGTCGCGGCCCATTGTTGGGGAAAGGCATCGGGGGTATAAACCTGCAAAGCGGCTTCGTAGGCGGCGATGGCAATTTCTAAGTTCTCCGCTCGCTCTCCCCGGATGCGATCGCTGTAGGCAGCCCCTAAACTATTTTGTACCGTAGCCCATTCGGTTGGCGATGTATCGAGCGGGAAAAACGCTAAGGCAATGTTGTCAATCGCAATGGCAATTTCTAGGTTAATATCTCGTTGTCCGAGGGGAAACTGTTGCACTAAGTTGGCAAAACTGAACAGTTCGATGATGGTGTTTCTC
>CAKZKB010000228.1 GCA_937121005.1 uncultured cyanobacterium
CTTGCACCTAAATGCTTACCTCTTTAGCCTACCACGCTACCCCCCTGAATGGTTATATCTATTCTATCCTATTTTCGCCTGTAGCGCTCCTAGGAAGGCCGCGTAATTGGTAATCAGTTTAAGCAAAAAGCCACCGATTACCAATTACCAATTACCCTCACAGAGAACTCGAGTCCAAACTTTGGGCTTCTTCGGGAGTTTGCGGTAAATGCAAGCCGCATTCTTGCTTCATTCCTCGGAAGCGGGTATCTCGTTCGTGGCTGTCGTCGGCGGTGAGGGGACGGCTGGAGTGCCAGTCGCCGACGGTGACGTAACCGCGATCGAAGTAGGGATGGTAGGGCAAATCGCGATCGGTTAAATACTCGTAAATATCTTTAGAATGCCAGTTGAGAATCGGCAAGACTTTATAAATTCCCGACTGGACTCCCACGCGGGGCAAACTTTGGCGGCGATCGGTCTGGCCGCGTCGCAAACCCGCTAACCAGGCGATCGCCCCCAGTTCCGATAGGGCGCGTTGCATGGGTTCGACTTTACGCATGGCATCGTAGCGGTTCAAGTCTTCCACGCGATCGCTTTCCCAGAGGCGACCGTAGAGGGCTTCCATGCGGGCCGGCGACAGGGGCGACTGATAGACTTTGAGATTTAACCCCAGGCGTTCGGTCAGGCGATCGGCGAAGCGATAGGTTTCGGCGGGTAAATATCCGGTGTCTACCCAAATTACGGGGATATCGGGCACCACCTGCGTCACCAAATGCAGCATCACCGCCGACTGAATGCCAAAACTGGTACTCATCACCAAGCGATCGCCGAAAGTTGCAGCAGCCCACTCCACTGACTCGGTAGCATTGGCATCGGCAAGTTGGGCGTTGGCTGCATCTAAATCTAGATCCGGTGGCGCGAAGTTAGAACGACGATCGACATTAGCATCGACGAGGTTGAGTGGTGGCATAGTTTCTCCCCTAGTTGGGTCATTCGATTTTGGATTTTGGATTTTGGATTTTGGATTGACCCTTCGGCAAGCTCAGGAACCGCTTAGCCGGAGGCTTGTCAGTACCGAATTGGGTTTCGGTTTCCTTCTCCCGATGGATACGGGGGCTTGTATCCATGCTATTCTCGGTCAAATCGAGACAGGGCCGGTCGGGCGGCAGTGTCGATCGCCTATTGTACCAGCACGATGCAGCAATGGTAGAGGCGATCGCGAAGCCTTAACAACAGGCTCTATTGTATGGTGACGCGATCGCGATTGCGGGCAAAAGGGGGCTTTTCCGGCCGGGGCGATCGAAAAATGTGCGGTTTTCCCACCAAACTCGAAGAAACAAGCTACAATTTGAAATGCGTACTTCAATAATAGTAAGGAGACGACATTATGAGAGGTGGCAGACGAACTGGGGCGGGTCGCCCGCCCGGTACGGGGAAATATGGCGAACCGACCAAAGCCGTGCGCTTGCCCATTAGTTTAGTCGGTTCCTTGCAGGGAATTTTAGACGACTGGAAACGCCTTCCCTTGCAGCAAAGACATCAAATCGAACTGCACTACGTTCGTCCCGATGGCATCAGCAATGGCTCCCAAGGGGTGCCATTATATATGGAAGCGGTGGCTGCGGGAGCGCCCGCACCGGCCACCGACCAAATGGAAGGCATTCTCGATCTCAACCAATATTTAGTGCGCGATCCAAAATCAACATTTTGCGTGCGCGTCAACGGCGACTCGATGATCGAGGCGGGCATTCATCCAGGGGATCTATTAATTGTCGATCGCAAGTTAAAAGAAAAAGAAGGCCGCATCGCGATCGCCGTCGTCAATGGCGAACTGACGGTCAAACGAATGCACTGGGAAGGGGAAAAACTGTATCTAATGCCCGAAAACCCCAATTACAAACCGATCGCGGTTCCTGAAGAAGCCAGCATTCATATTTGGGGCATCGTCACGAATGTAGTGCGCGAGATGCGATGAGGGATGCGGTTGTCACCAAACCGTTCCATCCTCGTCCATTTGCGCGTCGAGTTGGGCATCGATCTGTGCGTCTAATTTTGCCGAAATCACCCGCGCCAAAACCGCCTCGAGCGCATCGGGTTCGATGGTGGTTGGCGTGGGTTTAATCGGCGTAGAAACCGGGGTGAGTCGCAATTGACGATCGCCTTCAATCAGATCGAAAATGGCTTCGGATTTAGGGCCTTGGCGCAACTCTAAATAGTCGAAGCTGCAAACATTAATATAGATCGACTGATTGGCGATCGCCGTTAGCTGGCCCGGATCGGCAAACACTTCCATGACGCGCCCTTCGCCGCGACTTTGAGGTTTGCCCTCTTGAATGTAAACGTAGCGGACGCGATCGAGATCGCTGAGAATTCTCTGCATATCGCGCTTGTTGACGATCGTGCCGATATCAACAATGCAGGGTGCGGGTAATCTAGAGTCTGAGGAAGAATCGAGCATGGGAAAAGCCTCTGGAACAGTAGTGGATGACGATCGCGGTCGCATTTAACCCCAAACCGGCCCGATAAAACTGGGGCGCGTGCAAAAAGGAAGGCCGTAGCCGATACAATCTTGGCATAGGTTAGGGACGTTCGAGATCCGTCAAATAACGGAAACTGTCAAAAATTCAACGTTATGGAACGCCATCGATCGCCATCTGTGTTCAGCCCCCGCTTCTGGATCGCCCGAGGTCAAACCGCCGCCGCCGCCCTAGCGTTCTATACTTGCTTGCCCGTCCCTACCGCTTGGACGCTGGAATTTCGCGGGATCGCGGGTTTTGCCCCGGCTGTCGGTATTTTCATCGGGGCCTTGCTGGCGATCCTGGACGCACTGCTGCAAGGGGTGGGGATCCCCATCCTCACCGCTAGCGCCCTAGTGGTGGCTGCCAATATCGCCATCACTGGGGGTCTGCATCTCGATGGTGTCATGGATACAGCCGACGGGCTGGCGGTGGCCGATCCGCAACGGCGACTGGCCGCCATGTCCGATAGCGTCACGGGGGCGTTTGGGGTGATGGCCGCGATCGCCGTAGTTCTACTGAAAACGACGGCCCTGGCCGATTTACACTACGGCCGCTGGCTGGCCTTGATGGCGGCCGGAGGCTGGGGACGTTGGGGACAACTTACGTCTATTTTACGCTATCCCTACTTGAAAGCAAGCGGTAAAGGGGCGTTCCACAAGGCTTCGGTGCGATCGTTCCGGGACGCGATACCGGGGTTGGTGCTGCTGTTGGGGCTGAGTGGGGTGCAGTGGTTTCTCGATGGCGATCGCGCGGCCATTGCCCTGGGAACGGCATTAGGGGGCAGCGCCATCGCCATTTTAACCGGGGCTTGGTTTGCCCGTCAGTTGGGCGGTCACACGGGCGATACTTACGGAGCAGTGGTAGAATGGACGGAGGCACTGTTGTTATGTTTGCTGACAGCGTTGGCTTAACGAGTCGATGTTCACCTCGAGGAAATCCCTGATGTTGCGATCGTGCGAGAGAATGTCAAATTTTGGTTTAAAGTGGCTAGAGAGTCAAGGTCGATCGCTCCCTCTGTGATGCCGACTGCATTACCCCTACCCGCCCGCTAGATCGAGAGGATGCCATGCCGACGAGCGCCCCCGACATTCTCCTAGTTGAAGATAACCCCATTAACCGCAAAGTCCTGTTGCGGCAGCTGTTGCAACTCGGCTATTCGGCCGAGTTCGCGACCAACGGCCAAGAGGCCCTAGATATGCTGGCCGAGCGCAACGGCCGCGTTGATATTATTTTAATGGACTGCCAAATGCCCGTTCTCGACGGCTATGCAGCGACCCGCGAGATTCGTCGCCAAGAACAAGAAACCAACCGCCCTCGGGTGGCGATCGTCGCGGTTACGGCTCACGCCAACGTTGGCGATCGCGAAAAATGTTTGGATGCGGGAATGGACGACTACTTAACCAAACCCGTCGATATGCAGCTTCTCGGTCAGACCCTGGAACGCTGGTTGGCGATCGTCGCCAGCGGGGCGAACGGCAATTCTTCTCACTCGACTTCCGATCGCGATTCCTCTTCTTCCTCAACTATGGATATTGACATCGATGCCGATCGCCTCGACGAGATTACCGGAGGCGATGCCGAATTCCAGCGCGAACTGATCGAAACGTTTGTCGAAGACGCAGCCGAAAAGTTAGTCCAGATCCGACAGGCTTTGCAATCGCGCGATGCCACCGCCGTCGCCGGCCACGCCCACACCCTGAAAGGGGCCAGTGGCAATGTGGGCGTAACCTCGATTCAGGTGACGGCAGAAAAAATGGAATTTGCGGCTAAAAATGGCGATCTCGATGCCGCCAGCCAGCGCATGGACGAACTCGATCGCTTTTTGGAAGGGACGCGATCGTTTGCAGCAGGTTTGGGGTAGTTTCAGTGACCAGTGACCCGTGACCCGTGACCCGTGACCCGTCAATTTGATTCTAACTGGGCCTCTAAGGTTTGTTGGATGCGGGCCCGAGCCTCTTGTAAATGGGCGACAGTGTAAGTATCGAAATCGTCCTCGTCGCGCAGGGCGCGGGCAATTTCGCCTTCGAGCTCGTCTAAATGATAGCGGGCCAGCGTGCGAGCATCTTCGGGAACAGACGATCGCCGCAAGACCATATTCGCCAACAGTTCGATATGCTGGCGCTGGAGTTGTCGCCGGAAACTCGAAATATTCGTCGGCGTGCGGCGCGACTGGCGCACTTCCGTCCAAATACTGGCGTGTAGGGTCTCGAACAGTTCCGGGATGGTGAGTGCTTCTCCGGGTGCGGTACGCAGTTCCAAGTCCCGCAAGCGTCCCAAGCGCTCCCCAGAGAGCAGTTCCCCGAGGATACCACCCTGCACGGAGACCACCCGATCGTAGATGGGATAGTCGAGCCGCCAAATGAGCGTCCTTTCTCCCCAGTGCATCCAGCGAGAGGGAGCCAGTTGGTTGAGAAATTCGGGAGAAAACTCGAAAGCGTTGGGTGAAAAAACGTATTCTTCTAACAGTTGCAGGCTTTGGCGCTGTTTGTCTGCGGGCGTGGGCTCGAAGGGCAAGCGACCCGTGCCCACGCGATCGCGGTTGAATCCCTGACCGCCAATATATCCCAACGCGACATCCGTTTGCCGCCAATAGTAAAACATCACCAAGTTAAACATCTGGCGCAGTTCGCTGTAGCGCTCTCCAGTGACGGGAAATTGCTCTTCCATGCGCTGCCACATCAACTGAGCGTTTTCCATTTGCCAGCGAGCGTACTCGAGGGGATCGGCACTCAAGTCGTAGGCGTTGACTTCCGGATCGGTGCCCGAAAACATATCTTCGTCCGGGGCGTAAGCCAAGGCCGGATCGGCCGATCGACTGGCAATTTCATCCAGTTGCCAAGCCTCCTCAGCCGGGGAAAAGGGTTTGTAACCGTATTCGATCGCCCATTCGTCGTAAGGCCCCACTCGCATCGGGAAATAATCGCCCTGTTCGACTCCCGGCGGGGCCAGGTTGGGCGGCACGTAGTCCATCACCGAACCCACCATGCCAATGGTGCGGGTCAGTTCGCGATCGTTCAACTGTTCGGGGGCCAGCAGCGTCGAACCGTGAAAGTTGTGCCGCAGCCCCAGGGTATGACCGACTTCGTGAACCGCCAGCCAGCGTAGATATTGGTTGATGTATTCCCGCCGCTCGGCTTCGGTGGGCAGCATGGGATGGGTTAAACTGGTGGCGATCGTCCCCAAGGTCAGCAAGTGGCGATAGTGCTTCCCGGCGCAGTAAGCCGATAAATCGATGGGCAAATCGGGGACATCGCGGGCCGCTTGGGAATCGAACTGGCCGCACAACTGCTCTAAGGGCGAGGGAGACTCCGAAACACTGTCGATCGCGTCTCCAAAATAGCCGCGAAACCCATCGGTAATGTAGCGAATGACGCTCGAGTCGATGAGAATATCGGCATCGAGAATTTCTCCGGTGAGGGGGTTAATGCGCGACGGGCCGATACCGAAAAAGCTGGAATTGAGAGAACTCGACCAGCGAATCGTGTTGTAGCGGACATCTTCGGGATCCCACTCGGCATCGTCGGGCATTTGTCGCACTTCAACTGCGTCGATAAACCCGGCTTGCTCGAAGGCTTCGTTCCACATCAGCACCCCTTCGGCAATGGCATCTCGGTATTCGAGGGGGACAGTATTTTCTATCCAAAAAACAATGGGTTCTTTCGGCGGAGAAAGGGCTGCGTCTGGGTTGAGTTTTTCTAAGTTCCAGCGATAGATGTAGCGGGTAAAGGGATCGCTGTTTTCTTCGTCGGCAAAGTTGCGATAGGCGGTGAGAAAATATCCGATGCGTTCGTCGGCTTCGCGGGGGCGATAGTTATTGTCGGGCAAGGCGGCGATGCTGTAATGAATGCCGAGATTGAAGGCGCGATCGTCGGCTAGACTTTGTACCAGCCAACTGCCTTCAGCAGCAAAAAAGCCGACAATAGTTTCGATTTCGATGTTTTCAGGAAAGACTTTGACTTCGTTAATATAAGAAATTTCTGAATTGGGTGCGTAACCTCCGCCTAAGAAAAACGGCAAAATTGACGAAATTCCAGTCAGATCTAAACTGCCGAGAACTAAGGGCTTTAGGTCGATCAAAAGACTTTTGCGATCGGGATGTTCGGCTAATACGTCAAACGCCGCAAGCACCGAGTCGCTAAACGATTCGTCGAGCGATCGCTGCACCGGATCCCCCGGCCGGGTGCGAAAGCGAATGTTAGGGACGACAAAATGAACGCGATCGCCCTGTTTGCGAAACTGAAATAACAGATCGTGCAGGGGCAAACCGCCAATCAAAAACGATTCGCCAATGCCTCTCGACAGCGACACCGCCAGTAAATAGTTGCGACTGAGTTGGTCGGGTTGAATTTCTAGATACAGCTTTCCCTCTTCTGCATCCCGATATAAGGTAAAGACTCCCTCGAGTTTTTCTGTCCCTTCAATGAGGTCGTCAAACGATTCCTCGTCGTCGCCCTCTTCGCTACTTTCAGTTTCCTCTACCTCCACTGCTTCGGCGGGAGTCTCTTGAGGCGTTTTCGACTTTAACTCCCAAGCGGGGGCCGCACCTGCCGGAAACGCCATGGCTAGCACCGATAGCAGCCCGAAAAGCAGGCGGACAGAGAGTTTGTGGGTTACAGTAGCAGTACGCAATGGCACTATCCGATCGATTTTAGAGAACACCTATCACCCTAGCAATTTTAAACGGTCAGTGACCAGTTGTAGCGCAGCCAGAAAGGGTTTATTGTTGGATGTTGTAGCTGCCGATTAGGTCGCGAGCGTCGGTTTCGTACTCGCTGTAAGGCGTATCGACCCCCATCAGCGTCAGGACGAAAACGTTGTCGCCGCGTTGTTCGATAAAGGTGATGGCATCGAGTTCTTTACCGTTGTCGCTTCCCGTCCAGTCGAGACGCAGGCTTTCGTCGGGTTGCAGTTCCGATCCTTGCCACTCGATATCCTGGTAGCGATTTTCAAATTCGGCTTTGAGGGCCTCTTCGAGTTGGGGGGTGGTCAATTCCTGACCTGCGGCGGCGGGTTCGACTTCGATGAACCCGACAAACCCCTCGTCGCCAGAGGTGAAGGTGACGGTATTATCGGTTTCGGTGTAGGTATAGTTGTCAGGGAAGACGATCGTGTAAAGATCGTTGGGGCCTTGATAGGTCTTGTCTTGTGCGTCTTCAGAGAGGGGGCGAGTTTCGGTGACAGTCTCCTCTTCGGGTTCGGTTTCGGTATCTTCTACGGGTACGGGTTCGGTTTCGGTGACAGTTTCCTCTTCCGGTTCTGTCTCGACTTCCGGTTCGGTTTCGGTGGTCTCGGGGATCGTCTCGGCGGGGGGGTCGGCTGCGGGTTCGTTGCCGCACCCAGCGAGGGCGAGGGCGAGAATAAGGGCGGACAGCCAACGCGATCGGCGGGTCATTCGATTTTGGATTTTAGATTTTGGATTTTGGATTGACCTCGGGCTAATGCCGGAGGCTTGTAAGTACCGAATCGGGTTTCGGTTTCCTTCTCCCGTATCAATGCGGGGGCCTGTATCCATGCTATTCTCGGTCAACAAGGCTCGGTAGTCCATCGCTAAGGTCAAAACATCGGACGGTGCAAAGTACAATTTATCACATCTATTTATGAATGTGGGATCCGGGGGATGGGATAACCGAGAATATGGGTGGATACAAGCCTCCGAATTCAGTCGGAATAAGGAAAACCTGTTCGCTATCCCCTTGCATCGGGATCGATGCCGAGGTATTGTTCATTGCTCATTGCTCATTGTTCGTTGATATGGCCTTTTTTCGAGGGTTCGATCGCGGTCGATCGCGGTTCTCTTGGGCTGCGGGAATGGCGATCGCACTGCTGCTATCGGCGGCATTGCGGTTTTGGGATCTCGATCGCTTCAGCACGCCTGTATTCGACGAGTCCTATTATATCGAATTTGCCCGCAACTATTTGACGGGAACGCCTTTTTTCGATGCTCACCCTCCGTTGGGAAAACTCGCGATCGCGTTCGGGATGGCGATCGTCCAAAAGATATCGTTTGTCTCGACATGGAGTGCCTATCGCTGGTTGAATGCGGCGGTGGGATCTTTATTTCCTCTCGTTGTGGCGGGAATTGCGTTTCAGTTGAGCCATCGTTACCGCTACAGTCTTTTAGCGGGTATCTTAGTTGCGTTCGATGGGTCGCTTTTAGTGGAATCTCGCTACGCACTGATTAATTTATATCTATTCTTTTTTGGATTTGTAGCTCACTATTTTTGGTGGGGTAGCTTCAAACAAAGAGGGTGGCGAAGATGGCTGTGGACGATCGGATCGGGGATTTTTTTGGGAGCCGCGATCGCGGTTAAGTGGAATGGTCTGGGATTCGTTTTGGGTTTGGTTTTAACCGCGATCGCTCTCAGATTTTCATCCTTAAAAAGCATCGTCAATTGGGGCAGAGGGTTCTATCTGCAACTGGCATTTTCTCTGGTTTTCGTCCCCGCGATCGTCTATAGTTTAACCTGGATTCCCCATCTTGCCATTACTGGCGACAATTTTTTTGACCTCCATCAAACCATTTTATCTTACCACCAACAAACCGAAGCTGATGCCCATCCGTACTGCTCGCGGTGGTATGCTTGGCCGTTGGTATTGCGTCCCATTGCCTATTTCTACGAAACGGTATCCCCCGGCGAGTCGCCACCAGAATATTTACCCGATATTGTTGCCGATCGCGCCACCATTATCTACGATATTCATACGTTGGGCAACCCCATTTTAATTTGGATGGGAACCCTAGCCGCGATCGTCTCTATTGGCGCGATCCTTGCTAGCAAAACCCGCAGCATGAGGGCAGCGATTCCAGACCGCGATCGTCTCATCTTAATTTACATCATTGCCAACTACCTGGCCAACTGGCTGCCCTGGGCGTTGGTCAGCAGATGTCAGTTTTCTTACCATTATTTGGGGTCGCAAGTCTTTTCGATTTTGGCGTTGGCGTGGTGGCTCGATCGCGGGTTTAGCAGCACAAAAATTCACCATCGCCTTATCGCGATCGCGGTTGTTTTCCTCGTTACTGTCGCCTTTCTCTTCTGGTTGCCCGTTTCTCTGGGTTTACCCCTATCAGAAATGGGGTTTCGTAATCGAATGTGGTTTAGGAGTTGGGTTTAGACGACGCGATCGCGCCTTGTCCCTTTTCAAGATATAGCAAAATCTGTAAATTTCCGCATCTGGGGCGATCGAAATGCCAGACTTATGGTTAAACTCGGGCCGAATGAAAAAGCGATGGCAGCTATTCTACTTCCGTTAATTGGCACAGTGAAGTCGATCGATTTATTCGCGGTATTCCCCACTCGCCTGTTTGCCAAGCAGCCAGTAGGTGGTCATTTTTCCCTTTCCTTTAACATCAATCTGCCCGCGCTCTTCAAAATGATAGCGTCCCGCGAGCGCTTCGTAAACAGGTTGAGTCACTTGGATTTTTCCTGGTTCTCCTAACGATTCCATCCGCGAAGCAATGTTGACCGCATCGCCCCACAGATCGTAAATAAACTTTTTGATGCCAATAACACCGGCAACTACAGATCCCATATTGATACCGATGCGAATTTGGAATTCTTCGTCGGTATCTCTGTCAAAATCGCGAATCGCTTGCTGCATATCTAAAGCCATATTCGCGATCGCCTCTACAGAATTCTCGCGCGGTTCGGGTAAACCTCCCACTACCATATAAGCATCACCAATGGTTTTGATCTTCTCGAGTTGGTGTTGGTCGGCGAGGCGATCGAAAACGGAAAAGACCTGATTGAGTAACACCACTAATTCTGTCGCTGACAGACGAGAAGAAAGGGGAGTAAACCCGACAATATCGGCAAATAAAATTACAGTGCGATCGAACTGTTCGGCGATGGCACTATGGTTTTCTTTCAGTTGCTCGGCAATGGGTTTGGGTAAAATATTGAGCAGCAACTCTTCAGACTTTTGGCGTTCTCGTTCTAAGGCCATCTCTGCCACCTTGCGAGCGGTAATGTCTTCGAGCACGCCGAGAATACCGATGGCATTTCCGTCGTCATTGTGGATGGGAATTTTGCTAATATCGAGCCATATCGTTTCTCCATTTTCGCCGGGTCGTTGTTTGGTGGCGACGACGTGCAAACTGGGAATATTTGAGGCAATAATTTCGAGATCGCGCTGGCGAAATTCCTCGGCAACTTCGCGAGTGGGAAGCAGATCGTAATCCGTTTTGCCGACCACTTCTTCAGGGGTAGATAGCCCTGCGGACTCGGCCCAATTTCGGTTGCAACCGAGAAAGACTAAACTGGTATCTTTCCAAAACACTTGTTGGGGAATGTTGTCTAAAATCAATCTCAAATAGCGCTGTTGTTCTCGCAAGGCTTCTTCGGCCCGCTTGCGATCGGTAATATCAATACCGATGGACAAAATTTCGGCAACATTACCATCATCATCAAAAATGGGTTTGTTGGCCCAAGAAATCCAGACGCGATCGCCGCGACTGCTGATATTTTCGTTTTCGTTAACCCGGTAGCGATCGGGGTTTTGGCAAATGTCATCGATTAACGCTTGTAAATTGCGCCCGGACGATTCGGTTTCGGGGACGATCGTCCCCACGACATTGCGACCGATAATTTCTTCTTCCTCGTAACCAAAAAACTCGCGCCCAAAATCGTTGAGAAACTGAATTTCGCCGTTGGTATTCCAACGCAAAATGACGCAGTTGGCAGTTTCAACTAAATCGCGATAGCGTTCTTCGCTGGCACGCAAGGCTTCGGCGGCACGGACGCGATCGGTAATATCGTCAGCAATGCAGAGTAAATGAGTAATATTTCCACCGCGATCGAAGACGGGAACTTTCAAGGTTCGCAACAAAATCGTGCCGCGATCGCGGGTTTGAAAAGGTTCTTGCGGCGTTTCCACTAACTGTCGAGTGTGCGCGGCTTCCGTATCTCGAGCGTAGAGCAAATCGGCGCGATCGCTCGGGTGCAAATCGTAAACGTTGCAACCGATCGCCTCTTCTCTCGAAATCCCAAAAATGGTCTCGCAGGCGCGATTCCAAATTGCATAGCGAAACCGATCGGTGGCATCTTGAGCGTACACCGCCAAAGGAATGCGATCGACAATGGTATTGAGAAACTGCTGCGATCGCCGCAACTCTTCTTCTAACCGCTTGCGATCGCTAATGTCGCTCGACACCGAAAGAACGCAGTTTTGTTCCCCCAGTTCGATAATTTCGGCCGACACCAACATGGTGCGAAACTCCCCCGAATGGGTGCGACACACCAACTCTTGATTGCGAACTTCGCCGTCAGCAACGAGTCGGTCTTGAAACTGGGCCGCTTCGTGAGGTGTGGCCCACAACCCCAACTCCATCGAATTGCGCCCGATAACCTCGTTGCGAGTGTAACCGGACATTTCCAAAAAACTCTCGTTGACCTCAATATAGCGTCCGTCACTCAACCGGGCGATGGTCATCGGATCGGGACTGGAATGAAACGCCCGCGAAAACTTGGCTTCCGACTGGCGTAACGCCGTTTCCATGACTCGGCGATCGCGCGACTCCATGGCCGAGGCCACCAATTCTGCCACAGACGCAGCAAAATTTTCCTCCTCGATCGTCCACTGGCGCACTTGGCGGCTTTCTAAATTCACCACCCCCACGTGGCGACCCCCCAAGCGCACGGGTGCGTCTAGGGCGGCGGCGATGGATCGGGCTTGCAAGTGGGCCGCGGCCAGGTTGCGGGTGCGATCGTCAGCCAAAACGTCGGCCGCAGCTAGGGTGCGAGAGGTTCGCAAGGCGGCAAAATATTCGGGAAAATCGGTGACAATTCGCTCGAAACCGCCAGTATGCTTGTTCGCAGCCACCTCGAAGCGATCGAGACAGTGGATCCGCGCCCCGGTGCGATCGTAGCGCCAAACGCTAGCGCGATCGAGGTTTAAGGTACGCGCCGCCGCTTCGACAATGGCCACTAGCGCTCCTTGTAAGTCCCCATTTTCGATCGCTTCGTACTTGGCAAGTTGGGCCAGAACCCGGTTGTACTGGCGCAGGCGATCGTCTCGTTCCTTCATCTGGGAGTTGGCGATCGTCGCTAGGCGGACTTGGGCCAGCAACAGTACCCGCATATCGATGAGTCGCAACCGGCCGTCGGTGCCCTCAACGACGATCGGTTCGTAAGTCTGGGTTTCGCTGCGTTGGAGGGCCAGTTCGACTGCGGCGGCGATCGCGCAGTCGTGTTGCAGGTACAAATCTCGTTCGCCGCTATGCTTGGGATCGGGGATCGATCCCATTTTCCGCATGGTTTCGAGGGCCTCGCCAATGGGGGCTTTTTGATAGGTGTTCCAACCGTAGGGACGGCTGAGAAATTCAAAAAACTTGGTTCGGGAAACCACCCCCAAAAATCGGTCTGCGGCGGTGACGATCGCCCCCGGTAGGTGAGGTTGGGTCTGAAAGGCTTTCATCACCATTTGCCCAGCCGCCTCGGGACTCACTTGGAAGTCGTGAGACGGCAAATCTGCTAGAGTCGCGTCTAGCGTCAGGCGATCGAGGTCGAGGCGCTTCACGATGGGCTGTTGGCATACCGGGGTTACTCTAGTTTAGTACAGGCATGGCAACCCGACCGAAAACAATGAACAATTAACAATTAACAATGAGCAATGAACAATGAGCAACAGTACATTTGTAGGTTTAAAAAATCCGGTTTCTATACCAGACGGCGATTCAGAGGGCGAACGGCGATTACCGAGGGTAGTCGAGGTACGTTCGCCCCTACATTTGGGTTAGGCTTTTTTCTTCAACCAACTAAACATCGATCGCAAATCTTTGCCCACCTCTTCGATAGGATGTTCGGCTTCTTGGCGACGCATGGCCGTAAAACCGGGTTTTCCAGATTGGTTTTCCAACACGAACTCGCGGGCAAATTGACCCGATTGGATTTCGCTGAGGATCTTTTTCATCTCTTGGCGAGTGGCATCGTTGACGATGCGGGGGCCGCGAGTATAATCGCCGTATTCGGCCGTATTGGAAATGCTGTCGCGCATATTGGCTAAACCGCCTTCAACCACGAGATCGACGATTAATTTAACCTCGTGCAAGCATTCAAAATAGGCCAGTTCCGGTTGGTATCCCGCGTCGATTAAGGTTTCAAATCCGGCTTTAATTAAGGCACTCAAACCGCCGCACAATACCGCTTGTTCGCCGAATAAATCGGTCTCGGTTTCTTCGCGGAACGTGGTTTCGAGAATGCCCGCTCGCGTACCGCCAATCCCTTTAGCATAGGCCATGGCGCGATCGCGGGCTTGTCCGCTAGCATCTTGGAACACTGCAAACAAACAGGGCACGCCTTCGCCTTGTTCGTAGGTACGCCGCACCAAATGTCCGGGGCCTTTGGGGGCTACCATAATTACATCGACATCATCCGGGGGCACCACTTGGGCGAAATGAATGTTAAACCCATGGGCAAACGCTAGCACGTTACCGGACTTCAAACCCGGTTTGATTTCGTGTTCGTAGACGGTTTTTTGCACTTCGTCCGGCAGCAATATCATAATGATATCGGCTTTTTCGGCCGCTTCGGCTACGGGATAGACCGTTAGCCCCGCGTCTTTGGCTTTGGGGGCAGACTTGCTACCCGGATACAACCCAACGATGACGTTAACGCCGCTATCTTTGAGGTTGAGGGCGTGGGCGTGACCTTGGGAACCGTAGCCGACGATCGCGACGGTTTTATTGCCG
>CAKZKB010000229.1 GCA_937121005.1 uncultured cyanobacterium
GCTTCGCGTTGGTTTTCCACGAATAAATTCGGGGGCTTGTATCCATGATATTCTCAGTTACACAGAGTTTTGTTTCAGTTTAGGGGGCTGACAAGCAGAAAAAATGGACAGCGATCGAGAGAAGAAAATTAGCAAATATCTCAGCTATTACTTGCGACACCATCCCGATAAACTGGGGTTAACACTGGCTCCTGGCGGTTGGGTGGAGGTTGAGGAGTTGCTGGCTGCGGCCCGTCGAAATGGATTCGCGATCGCGCGATCGCACCTAGAAGCAGTTGTCGCCAACAACGACAAGCAACGGTTTTCTTTTGATGCCAGTGGAACTCGCATTCGTGCCAATCAAGGTCACAGCGTAGCGGTGGATCTGGAACTAGAAAAGCGATCGCCGCCCGACATATTATATCACGGAACGCACAGCAAAGTTGCCGATCGCATTTTAGCTACCGGATTGCAAAAAATGTCGCGACATCACGTACATTTGTCTGAAGATATGGCAACAGCCAAAAAAGTCGGACAACGGCGAGGCAAACCTATTCTTTTTAGTGTGGATGCGGCGGCGATGTTGGGTGAGGGGTTTGAGTTTTATCGCTCGTCGAATGGGGTTTGGTTAGTTGATTCCGTTCCACCTCAATACTTACGCCAACTCTAACCTAGAAAAACGTAAGTTCGACCAGTGAAGAATTCCCCTTCATTCTAAGGGCGATCGGAAAAAGAAAACGCGATCGCCCAAGTGTAAAATGGGAGCGATCGCTCATTCATAAGCTAATACTGGATAGTTTAATCGATCGAATGTGGGTTGGGACGATCGCAAGAGAATGGTACTAGGCCGGAACTTTGCGATCGACGCTTTCGCCGCGCAAAGCCTCCAAACGACACTCGAACAGGCGAATTGCCCCATTGAGGATAGCATCGACGATGGCCGGATCGCACTGGGCCAGAAATTCATCCGGGGACATATCGCCCGCTAGAAATGCTTTCGCCGAGACCAAAAACCCTCTTAAGGCATCGAAGCCCATGGACTTGACAATAAACGTCGCCACTGGAGAATTTTTCAGATCGTAGGCCGACTCGCGATTGCGCCCTTTGCTGAGGAGGTCGAGGACTTCCACTTCTAAGGCCGTTTTCGGCGGATAAGCCGGGGGAATCTCCGGGATAAACTGGGCCAGGGTCGGCGTGTGCATTCCGGGAGTGGGCAATTCGCCCATTAGGGTAGAGATGGGGATGTTGCGTCCCAAGCGGGTAGAGATGGCTTCGATAATGGCGATCGTCACCAGTTTCGTCCCCAGGTACAGCTTGCCCACTTCTAAATTGCGGGCGGTGCGATCGACGAGTTCTTGGAAGTTGGCTGCGTCGGGTTCGCCGCGAAAGCGCTGGAACACCAATTCGGGTTTGAGGAAGTTGATAAACCCTTCCATTTTTTGCAGCGATCGCCGATAGCCCTGTACCGTGTACGAGTTGGCGTTAAGCAGTTCGTGGTTGGTTTCGGGCATCAAATTCCAGGTATTGTCCAGGAAGTCGGCCGCATTGGGAAAGGCAAAGTTTTCCACATCTCGGTTCGCCAGGCGCACCGCTTGGCGCACGGCGTTGACAATTGTCTCGTCCTTCCAGTGCAAATTGAAGCGATGGTTGGCGACAGTGAGGCGCTGGTAGAGGCGATCGGCGGGACTGAGATCGCCTTCGTGGGGGCGAAAGGGAATCGTTGCTTCGATGCAAGCAGCAATGCGGGCAATGGTTTCGGTGGGTAAAAATGGGGTGAGGGCCTTGCCAGCGATGACCGCACTCAGAAACTCGTTTTGGCCTTTAAAGGGGGAAAGCGCGTCGCCGGGATCGAAGCCGAAAATGGCCAGCACCAACTCGAACATCGCGTCGTTGGGGGGCAGATAGCTGGCCTGGAGGATGGCTAGCTGACCTTTCTCGTCTTTAATGTAGGGAGAGATGTAGCGGCCGATGTTGAGGCTGACTCCCGAGTCCACCTGCACGTACACGAGATCGTGAAAGAGGGCAGCCAGCACTTCGATGGGATCTTGAGATCCACCCACCTCGAATATGTGCGAGGGGGTGTGAAAGTAGCGCCACGGCCCGGTCATGGTTTGGACGATCGTATCGGCGATGGGTTGGAGTTGCGATCGCTCCGCATTCCCCCCCAACTGTTCGATCGACCAGACCAGACAGTTCAAACAACGTTGGTATGCAACCTCTAGATCCATCGATCCCTCCGGTAGGTTCCCCGACTAACGAAAGCATCCTAAACGCGATCGTGCTTCGGTAACAGTGATTTCGATTACCGATCGCCGTTGAGATCGAACACGATCGCCCCTTGCTGGAGTTTCCCGGCTCCGATCGGACGCTTCATATTGTTGTGTTGCAGATACTCGGCGATCGTTCTACCTTACAGTATAATCAAATCGAGTCGCCCGTTGGAAGGTGCAGGGGAGGGGGAGATGGGGAGACAAGGGGACAAGGAGATGGGGGATTGGGGGGTTGGGGGGATAACCAGTTACCAGTTACCAGTGACCAGTTTTCGGAGGAGGGACAAGGGGATGGGGAGACAAGGGGACAAGGAGAAAAATTTCAACTGCTCACTGCTCACTGTTCACTGCATCGTCATC
>CAKZKB010000230.1 GCA_937121005.1 uncultured cyanobacterium
TACCAGTGTAGAGCGCCGTGCGATTCAGCAAGGAATCGAGCGTGAGACATCTTTAGTCATGCGTCAACTGGCCTATCGTTTGGGGACGATCGACCCAGAAATTGAGGAACGAGTGCGGCGTTTACCCATCGATCGCGTTGAAGATTTAGGCGTGAGCCTACTAAATTTCGAGAACGAAAGCGACTTAGTGCGCTGGCTTGACAGTCTAGAAAATTAGGAGGGGAGTAGCAACAGATGTTACCCATGAAGAAACAGATCGTCACTGACGAAAGTATGCGTCCCGTTGCCGTCATTATTGACTACAACGACTGGCAGAAAATCGAAGCAATTTTGCAACGAGAACCGGAGGATTCTGCAAGCATTGAGGCTTACGCAGGTACGATCCGGTTGACTGTCGATCCTCTCGACTACCAACGACAGGAACGCGATCGATGGTAGAGCAAACAAGTCGATTTGTCCTCGATACCAATATCGTTTTATACTACCTCGGAGGTCGTCTTGCCGAGCCACTTCCATCAGGTCAGTATTTTGTTTCGGTAATTACAGAAATGGAGTTACTGTCTTATCCAAATCTCAGGGAAGTTGAAGAGCGTTATATTCGAGAATTTCTCGATCGACTGCAAATTATCAACCTCAACGATACTGTTAAAAATGCCGCGATCGCCTTACGACAACAGCACCGCTTCAAACTTCCCGACGCGATCGTCGTTCTTTTAAAGCGAGTTTGCCAGTCTAGACGCGATCGCGTTCATTTTACCACAAACTCACAACTGACAGTACCCAATGACTTGTTCGGCGAGGCGATCGGCTTCTCTGGCCCGTTGTTCGATATTGTGTGCCGTGTTCGCCATTTTTTTACGATGTCCTTCGATAGTTTGGAGTCCGGCGAAATTGGGTTTTACCTCGTTAACTTCTGTTAAAATAGTGGCAATGCTGTCGTATTTTGTGGCAAAATACCGATAGGTACTGGCAAACTCGCTCCGGTAGGCCCGTAAGCGACGATCGCTCAAGTCCAACTCATCAAGATCGATGGCAACTGCCCTGAGTCGATCGGCAAATCGGCCGTGTGCGGCAGCATCTTCTCCGCGAAATGCCAAGATGGTAGAATGGCCGCGATCGATATTCTCGACCAGTTGGGCGCATTGTTCTAATCTATGTTGAGTGTAAGTGTAGTTGGCAATTCCGGCGACAATAGCCCCACCAACGGCGAGCCCTGCCAATGCGACAATCGCTTTAACCTTTGTTGATTGGTTTTCGAGAACGCGAACAGCCATAAGATTTACCCCGACGGATTGACAGCAAGACGCTTCTAATTAGATACTCTATCTCGTCTAACGCTAAAATTCCGGGAAATGAAAAAAAGATTGTCGCTTCTACTGACAGCTGTTGTGTGGGCGAGTGTGGGGACTGACGCGATCGCCCATGAAGGAGACCACCACCATCACCATCACGGTACGTTAGAAGTTCCCGATGGTCAACCCATCCCCACCGTCGATCTGATAGTCTACGAAGATGCAGTCCGAGGCTGGAATTTAGAAATTCGCCTGTCGAACTTCGAGTTTGCGCCGCAAAACGTCAACGAAAGCAGTTTAACTACTGAAGGACACGCTCACTTGTATGTTAATGGTGAGAAAGTCGCCCGTCTTTATGGCAACTGGTACCATCTCGAACATTTAGAACCGGGTCGCCACGAAGTGACAGTCAGCCTCAACGCCAACGGTCACGAAACTCTGGTTTATAATGGGGAAGAAATTGCCGATACCGAGATCGTAGAAGTCGGCGATCCTCAGTAGGGGCTCATGCTAGATTTTACAAAAGTAGCGCGACAAATGCAAGCGATCGGCCAGCATCTCACCCAGGAGGCGATCGCGGCTCGATCGCGCCTGGAACTGGCCGAAAAACTGCTCAAAAAAGCGCGATCGCGCCAGGAGGAAATTGTCGCCCTCCGTCAAGAATGGCAAAGTCGCATCTGGTTTAACGCCGCCGAACCCATAGAACCGTTGAACCTCAAAAAAGCGATCGCCCGCGCCCCAGAAAGCCATACTGTCGTCGCTACCGACGGTTCGCAAATTGCCCCCAGCCACCACGAAATTGCCTACTGCTATTTGATCAATGTCGGGCGAGTCATGCTACACTACGGTCAGAGTCGCCATCCCTTACTCGATAGCGTTCCCGAAGTGTTTTATCGCTCTGAAGATCTCTATGTCTCTCGCCAGTGGGGAATTCGTACTGAAGAGTGGATGGGATATCGGCGCACTGTCTCGGAAATCGAAGCCCTTGCCGATCTCGCCGTAACTTACCAACTCGACAGCAATTCTAAGCGAGTGCCGATTTTGGCTATGGTAGACGGATCGTTGATTTATTGGTTCCTAGAAACGCTGCCATCTGAAGCGTGCGATCGCATTTTACCGCCGATTTTAGAGGCTTGGGAACAACTGCGTCTGGCAGGAATTCCCCTAGTAGGATATCTTAGCGCATCTCGCAGTAGCGACGCGACCCATTTTTTGCGCTTCCAAGCCTGTCCCAAACCCGAACCCAATTGTCTCACTCACTGTCCCAATAAAGGCATATCAGAAGGCGGTATCGAACTCAACCGCGCCCCCTGTCAAAAGTTTGAACCTCTGCGCGATGTCACCTTGTGGTCGGTGTTGTTAGAACCCGGACGGCGAGGCAATTTGTGGCGATCGTCGAGCCCTATTTTAAGCGATTACGGCGATCGCCATCATATTTATTTTTGTTACGTCCACGTCGGCACGGAAATTGCCCGTTTGGAAATGCCCGCTTGGGTGGCAGAAGATGCTAAACTGTTAGAAACCACTCTGAGCCTAGTTGTCGCTCAAGTGCAAAAAGGCTACGGCTACCCCGTCACCCTCGCCGAAGCCCACAACCAAGCAGTGGTTCGAGGCGGCGATCGCCATCGGTTCTTCTCGATTTTAGAGCGACAAATGATAAAATCGGGGCTGCGGAATGTAGGGACATCTTACAAAGAAACCCGCAAGCGCGGTAGCATTGCCTAAGCGCGATCGCCCACTAGAGTCAGTTCGCTTTCGCCAAACACCGCCGACGGTTGCGTGTAAAACTTGAATTCGAGTAAGTTATGGAACGGATCGGACAAGAAAAACGTGCGATGATCGAGGGGAGTTTCAGCAAAGCGACGTTTGGGTTGCTGGAAAAAAGTTAAGTTTTGCGATCGAGCGCGATCGCACAGGGCTTCCCAATCTTCCTCCTGGGAAAAGACTAACCCAAAATGTCGCGGATAGATCCCCTTTTGTGGTGTTAAGGGTTCGTTTGTGACTTGGGCGACAATTTGATGCCCGTACAAATTCATAATCAAGGAATGAGGCGACTCGCGTCCGGCTTCGCAACCCAGTCCGTCGATATAGAATGCTTTGGTTTGCTCGATGTTGCCAACGGGAAATGCCAGATGAAAGATAAATCGATCCATCGCTCGCTAGAATTAGGATAACGCGCTGGTCTTAGTTTAGCATAGTTCTGGCAAAATGGATGCCTTTATCGATTTTCTTGGGCGGCAATGCGATCGCGAATGGCTTTTTCCATAATCTTTATATTCTCCTCAATGGGAACCCCTTCAGGGGTACAAGGGGAAGGATAGATGGTTGCTTCTTCATCTGGCGTGCGGCGATCGTATAATACTCGCAGGGGTTCTAACTCATCGCGATGAGCCAGAATATATTGAATTAATTCTTGATTAGTCATTTCGTGAAAGTTGGGTTGCATTATAAGAACCTCCATTCTCCATCGGGAAGAACAACAATTTGTAAATCTTCGCTAGCAAAGATGAAAACAATGTTTAGCTGTTCGTCGAATCGAAACAGTTGAATATCTCGATACGCATTAGACAGCATTTGGCAAACACGAACGCAGGCTTGGGCTTGTTCGTCGGTTGGGTGAATAGCTTTCTCCTCAATTATGACATAAATGTTAGCATACCATCAATCCATCCTCATACTCAAATCCAGCCAAGTCGATCGCGTTATCGGGGCGCTAGTCGAAATATAGTCAACGCCCGTTTCGGCGATGGTTCTTAAATTGTCTAACGTGATGTTTCCCGATGCTTCAATTTTAACGCGATCGCTTTGTTCTCGAATCCATGTCACCGCCTCGCGCATGGTTTCGACTGCCATATTATCGAGCATGACAATATCCGCACCACCCGCGATCGCCGCTTTCACCTCTTCTAAATTGGTCGTTTCCACTTCAATGGAAAGTGGATAGGGAAGCTGGGAACGAACGCGATCGATGGCATTTTTAATGCCCCCCGCAGCCACAATGTGATTGTCTTTAATCATAGCAGCATCGTCCAAACCGAAGCGATGGTTAATCGCCCCACCCATGCGAGTCGCATACTTCTCTAAAATTCGCAACCCCGGCGTGGTTTTGCGAGTATCGGTTAACTGAGTGGGTAAGTCGGCAATGCGATCGACGTATTCTCGCGTCAGAGTGGCAATTCCACTCAATTTCATAGCTAAATTGAGGGCAACTCGTTCCCCGGTTAGCAGCACGTTTTGGGGGGCGGAAATGGTGGCGATCGTCTCTCCTGGTTCGCATCGAGATCCCTCTTCTATTTGAGGTTGAAAACAAGCGCGATCGTCCAACAAAGAGAAGACGCGGGCTGCTACAGACAGCCCTACCACCACACCCTTGGCTTTGGCGATCCATCGGGCATTTCCGATGGGGACATCGATCGCAAACAAGCTGTCTGTAACGCGATCGCCCCGGCCGATATCTTCGCGCAATCCATTTTCGAGTAACGGATCTAAAACGATAGGAGAAAGTGAGATTGTAGAAACAGGTGGCATTTCAGTGACCTTAATTAAGGCGTTGACACCGACGGATCGATGCGATAGCTATTAACCATTTGGGTCATTTGTGGAGCCAATTCGCTAAACTGAGAACCAACAGTAAAGACGTGCAAAATGGCAATTTTATCGCCTTGACGCTCGATAAAACTGTTTGCTTGCCACCAACCACTGGCATCTTCACCCATTTTAGTATACCCCCAAGTGACGCGAGCGCTACCATCATCGCCAACCACCGGGCGTTCCATGGCGAAGTTGGGTCGATCGCCGAAAGTCCTTTGTAAAAAGAACTGCAAGACTTCTTC
>CAKZKB010000231.1 GCA_937121005.1 uncultured cyanobacterium
ATTCAAAAAATTTGATTAATTCAGGACTTACGTAAAACGTTGATTGATCGAAGGTATTGGAAATAATACTGGCTCCGTTCTCAATTCGCAAGCGACGAGTGCGAATGCTAATATTGCCTGCATCGCCTGCTTCTAATGTCAGCGTGGATAGGGTCGCCAGACGATCGCCCAATTCGCTTAGAATGACTGAATCGGTGGCTTCAATCTCGATATCTCCCCCTGGCTGGGCTCCAAAAGGTTCGCTAACAATTTGCGAGTTCTCAGCAATGGTAATATTACGACCTTGCAAGCGCACGGTGCCCCCAGTTTCGCCACTGGCTAAAACTGTGCTACGCTGCAAGAGTTGGATATCTGTAAAGGTAGATACATCTGGATATTGCAGCATCCATCCATCCTCGATCGCCACGAGATCGACGCGATCGCCGCTAGCGACACTACCGAATTCGATGCGTCCCCCGGAAGCAAAAACGCGCGAGCTCTCAATGTCGATCGGGCCGCCAATGAGTGCTAAAGTGCGATCGCTGGAGACACCTAAAACCGAGCCGATGGCGGTAATGTTACCCGGATTGGAGCCAAATTGCAAGCCAACGGGCACGCTAACAGTTAAAATGGGGGAACGGGTAGGAGTGGCGCTGAATTCCACGCCGTCAGCAAAGACAACCCCCTCGGCGGTACTGCCTAAAAAGGAACCACCAATGTCTAAGCGGGCGCTATTTCCAAAGGCGATGCCGTTAGGATTGAGGAATAATAAGTTGGCGTTACCGTTGGCACGGATCGTCCCATCAATGTTGGAAATGTTGCTTCCGGTGACGCGAGCGATAATATTATTAATATTGACAGCATTGTTAAACGCGGCTTCGCTACCCGCAGGCAAGGAAAACTCGGAGAAACTGTGGAATAGGTTGTCTCCCGCGATCGTCCCCCCGTCAATGACGATCGCGCTTCCCGAATCCGAAACCATCGAGTTCTGCGGTAGGGTTGTATCGGGGACAACCTGCGCTGTGGCGACTGGGGCAAGAAGAAGGGAGATCGCGCTACCGATAATGTAAAGTTTCATGAAAAAATTTTTGTTTTTTTGAAGAACCCCTAGACTTCCTTGCCAAAAAGAGGTATATTTTAGATAATGGGAATAGTAGCTGTTATAAAAAATTTGCCACCACTCCCATTATGAATATAATACCTTCCAAAAGCAACCCCAAACCCCTTTTTTAACAAATCTTTATAATTGCCTTTTTCCCAGAATTACAACAACTTGCGCCGCAGTCCATCCAGGGCGCTACAGGCACTCAAATGGCGGATCCACTCCCGATCGCGATCGCTGCCAAAACGATATTCCTCGCTGTGACATTGACCGCCCGGCCCCGCTACGCCAATATAAACCAAGCCGACGGGTTTGCTATCCGTACCGCCGCCCGGCCCGGCAACTCCGGTAATACTCAGGCCCCAGTCGCTATCGAACTTGTCGCGCACTCCCGCCGCCATGGCCGCGGCCACCTCAGCCGAAACCGCCCCTTGTCGCTCTAGCATACCCGCATCCACTCCGAGCAAGGCCACTTTGACGGCATTGGCGTAGGCGATCGCCCCCCCTAAAAAATAGTCAGAACTACCGGGAACCTCCGTCAGCATATGTCCCAAACCGCCGCCAGTACAGGACTCGGCCACCGCTAGGGTCTGGCCGCGATCGCGCAACAACTGCCCCACCACCGTCGCCAAAGTATCCTCGTCGGCCCCAAAACAATCTTCCCCTGCAATGTGCCGTAGCTTCTCCTCAACCGGGGCCATGAGGTCGCGGGCCGCCTCCGGTGTGGCCGCGCGGGCCGAAATTCGCAACTTCACTTCGCCCCAGTTGGCGTAGGGGGCGACAGTGGGATTTTCTAATGCTAAAAATTCTGCCACTTTTTCGGCCAGTTCCACTTCTCGCAGTCCCCAGAATTTCAACATCCGACTGCAAACTGTCGCCTGTCCCCAACCCTGACTTTTAAGGAAAGGAACGGCTGTAGTGCGCCACATTTGCTCCATTTCTGTAGGGACACCAGGGAAAGTTAAAATGGTGACGTTGGCTTGCGGTTGCCAGATGATGCCAGGAGCGCTACCTTTAGCGTTAGGAAGAATGTCTGCACCGACAGGAAGCTGAGCCTGCTTGCGATCGCTGGTTGTCATTTTTCGCCCTCGGCGGGCGTATTTGGCTTCGATATCGGCAATAATTTCCGGGCGTTCCGAGAGGGGAGTCTTAAAAAAGTCCGCGATCGTCGCGACCGTCAAATCGTCGGGCGTGGGGCCCAAACCGCCTGTAAAAATGAGAATTTCAGCGCGATCGACGGCAATGGCGATCGCTTTTTTGATGCGATCGGGGTTATCGCCCACCACCGTTTGATAGTAGTGTGCAATGCCAAGATCGGCCAGTTCTCGCGCCAAATAGCGAGAATTGCTGTTGAGAATATCCCCTAACAGCAGTTCGGTTCCCACGCAAATAATTTCGGCACTCATAATGAATCAACGCAACAACGCATCAACGATCGACGAACAACGAAGAGGATTTAGGTATGAGGTGTGAGGTGCGAGGGGTGAGGTTTCAAGGATGAAGTCAGAAGGATGAAGGATGAGAGAAAGGATGAAGGATGAATATTCATTTCCCCTTGTCTCCTTGTCCCCTTGTCTCCTTGTCCCCTTGTCTCCTTGTCTCCTTGTCTCCTTGTCCCCCCCTCTCCCTATCTTAAAACTGGCCACTGGTCACTGGTCACTGACTTAAGTCCACGCCCGGAAAAACGTCTGTTCTTCCCAGGTTTGCGCTGTTTTGGCGGCAATGCGTTCCATTTCGGCTTCCCCGAGGGGGGCGAAATTTTTGGCGACGCGAACGTTGTCTTCGAGTTGGGCAATGTCTTCGGCGGCGACAATGCAGCAGTGGACTCCCGGAACGGATAAGCTGTAGCCGAGGGCTTCACCAAAGCCATCTAAGACGCCCGGACGCAACAGTTTCCCGTAAGCGGGAACTTTCATGGCCACCACGCCGACATTACGATCGCGGGCCTCGGGCATAAATGCCGGAATAAAGGGTTGGGGGTGGTGGGGATCGGCGGCGTTGACGGGAATTAATGCCGTATCGAAAGGGTAGCGACGCAGACATTCTGCCAGAATATCTGGGTTATGATGTCCGGTAATCCCGCTAAACCGGATGAGTCCTTGGGCTTTGGCTTCCTCGATCGCTTCGATGGCTCCGTTTTCGCTAAAGATGGTTTCGATTTCGTCAGTCGTCGAGACGTGATGGAGTTGCCACAAATCCAGGCGATCGGTGTTGAGGCGATCGAGCGATCGCTGTAACTCTTCCCAGGCCCCATCGCGATCGCGTCGCGCACTTTTGCTGGACAAAAAAATGCGATCGCGAAATTCGGGCACCACTTTCCCTAAGTAGTCCTCGCTGGGGCCGTAGCTGGCGGCGGTATCGAAATAGCGAATGCCCAACTCAAACGCCCGCCGGGCCAGGGCGATGGCTTCGGCTTCCCGTCCTTGCTGGGACAGAGGCGTTTGTCCGGCCCCTCCCAAGCCCAAAATCGGCATCGAGATCTCGGTTCTCCCTAACACGCGTTCTGGGAAAGCGGTATTATCAGCGACATCCCGACCTCGGCGACGGTCGAGTAAGCCCGACCCGATGACGCTGCCGGCCATGGCTGCACCGCCAAGAAGAACGTTGCGTCGCGTTGTTTTTTCGCTCATGGTTTTGCGTTCGGTGGCGTTGTATGCTAGCTATTAGTTTATCATAAATATTGAGAGCAATCGCGATCGCGCTCCAGTTTTAGTATGAGAAGTTGTTTTATTGCCAAACGTTTGAAAGGAAGTACCCCGCCTTTAGGACGAGTCTTGCCCAATATTGCTCGTTTGCTGTCGCAATGGCAGTCCGTATCGCCTCTGAGTTATGCGGGGTCGCCCCCGGTTCCCATCGAGTTGAACGAAGCAGGAATTAGTCAATACTTGCAAAACAAAGCCAACGCCATTGGGTTTCCCCAGGGGTTCGTACTTTCCAGTGGCGATCGGCGCAGCGATTTAAAACTCTCTATTTATACAGACGACTTCAGTCAAATTGAATCTATTGAGTTTCCTCTACCTTACGCCAGCCAAGAAAATTTTTTGCACGTCGATATTTTTTCAGAGTTAGTGGGGCAAATTTGCACTCAATTTAATGCCTATCACGGTTACGTTCGCGACGATAGTATTGCCCGCTTGCATGGTCAGGCCAGACGCTATTTCGATCGCCAATTCGATCGCGTTCCGCCCGATCTCAATCAAACCATTCCTCCCACGCCGCGCCTGGGCGATCGCGAAATTCTACCCTATTTAATGCTCGAAAGCGAGTTCGACAATCGCCGCGTTCCCAACGGGATTTGGTGGGTCAATTTTTGGGATGGGACTCAAGTACAAACGGTGGGAAAAGAGCGAGTTAAAACTGCTCCCTGGACGGCCCAAAAAGAGTTTAACGACGGGGCGATGGTGCTCGTAGCGACTGCATCGCCAACAGACGTTCGCGATCGCGCTCATTTAGCCAAACTCGAAGCGATCGCTCGTTATTTACAACTCAGTCGCATTCAGCAGCAATATTCTCTGTCTAACTAACAGTGTGTAGGTTGGGTCGATCGGCGACCAGTTTCCAGTGACCCGTTTTAGGATGGGGAGAGGGGGATAAGAAGTTGGGGACTTGGGGGTTTGGGGGATTAGGGGGA
>CAKZKB010000232.1 GCA_937121005.1 uncultured cyanobacterium
TTTTCTCGCGTTGGCTGTTCCTCCGCAAACCGCCGTGCCATCTCCATCGCCGATCGCGAAATCGGTAACGGCAAACTCCCATTGTCCTTGTTACTGTTTTTTGCCATTGTCTTGTCCCTAAATCATTGATGCGTTGTTCGTTGATGCGTTGATGCGTTGTCAAAGGTATCCTTCTGACTCGCCGAACGATCGCAACATGGGAACGCACTGGCGGCGATAGAAATTCGCCAGCGTCGTCCAAGGACAATCGAGTTCGGTAGCGAGAAGTTTCCACTCTGTTTCTGGGGGAAGGCGGCGCAAAATCAATAACTGACAAGTAATATCCGGGCGATCGCGAACGTGAGTCGCCACTAATTCGCCAGTCGGATCGGTTTGCGCCCAATGTTGCACCCGTTGTAAAATTGGCGGTATGTCTGGTGGTGCAGGATGAATGTCAATAACATTCACAACGTCACCATTGTCGAGAACTTGTGAATGCGATCGCGTTTTTTTGTCTCGATTTCTGACCTCCCGCGCATCTTGCAACCGCCGTTTTAGGTAAGCGTTCAACCACGTGACAACGCGACCGCGATCGCGGTTGTAAGGGGTTTTTGCTGTCACCGCCTCGCACAAGTTTTGGCAGAAATACAGCCAGGTTTGCTGCAACGCATCGGCATAGTCGGGGCCGCGATCGCGCCACAACTTCCCAGAACCGACGATCGTCCGCACCAGTTCGTTAAGAGACTGGCTGCGATCGAGGCTTCCAGGCGGGTGGCGACAGGCTTGGGCCGCCAGCCGTTCCATTTCGTCGTTGGGGTGAGAGTCGTCAGTCACGATCGGCTTCGCTATGCGTTTCCTACTTACCTATCAGCCAACTCGTCCCCCATTTCGCAACCGAGTCAAAAAATTTTGGCTGCGGGGGCCCGCGATCGTCTCAGTTAAGACTAAATTTTCTTAACCGATCGCCCATTGTGTGTCATAATCGTTAACAGAAATTTTAAGGTTTCCCGTTCCCCGCCCAAAATTCGGAGCCATGAACGCGCCAGAGCCAGAAGCCACGACCCCCGCAATCACCACCGAACCCGCAAAAGACGATCGTTACGAGTGTCGCGCCTGCGGTTACGTCTACGAACCCGAAAAAGGCGACAACACCAACGAGATCCCGGCCGGTACGCCGTTTCGCGAACTGCCCCCCAACTGGCGGTGTCCCGTCTGCGGCGTACCGCGCAACCAGTTTGCCAACATTGGCCCCCCCGGCCAGGCTTCGGGTTTTAAGGAAAACTACAAATACGGTTTCGGGGTCAACACCCTCACCTCCACCCAGAAAACTTTGCTCATCTTCGGCGGCCTGCTGGTAGCCTTTGCAATTATGATGAGCTTCTACGGTCTGAGCTAGTCCTTATATATATGATGCGAGCGATCGTCTCTCACCTAAAATCCATCGTTGCCGTCCTCGCCGCCTTTGTCCTGTGCGTCGGCTGCACCCAAGTGCCCGCCTTGGACGAAAATCCTTGGCAAGTGCTCTCGCTACCCACCGAGTCCAACCTCATCGATCTCGACTTCACCGACGATCCCCAACATGGCTGGCTGGTGGGCACGCAAAAAACCTTACTCGAAACCGCCGACGGCGGCCAGACTTGGCAACCCCGCGAGGTGGAATTGCCCGACGACAATACCCGCTTCAGTGCCGTCAGTTTCTCCGGTGCCGAAGGCTGGATCGTCGGCCAGCCGTCGATTTTGCTGCATACCGAAAACGGCGGCGACAGTTGGGAACAAGTCCCCTTAAGCGAAAAACTGCCCGGCCAGCCGACACGCATTTATGCCTTGGGCCCCGACTCGGCCGAAATGGTCACGGACGTGGGAGCCATTTACCGTACTGAGAATGACGGCCAAACCTGGAAAGCCACCGTCCAAGACGCACTCGGGGTGTTCCGCAACATTTCGCGATCGCCCGAAGGCGGTTACATTGCCGTCTCCTCGCGCGGAAACTTCTATTCGATCTGGCAACCGGGAGAGGATAGCTGGCAACCCCACAACCGCGAAAGTTCTCGCCGGGTACAGAATATGGGATTTGCCCCCGACGGTGAATTTTGGATGTTGGCACGCGGCGGTCAGTTACAATTTGGCAATGCGACTGAAGAAACCTGGAACGATGCCCTGTTCCCTCAGAAGCGATCGAGTTGGGGACTGTTGGATCTGGCTTACCGTACCCCGGAAGAAGTTTGGGTAGCCGGTGGCGGCGGTAGCTTGCTGGCCAGTTTCGATGGGGGCCAAACTTGGAAACAAGATCGCGACATCGAAGACGTGCCCTCCAACTTTTACCGGATTAAATTTTTCGGCGACGAACGCGGGTTCGTTATCGGACAGCGCGGAACCCTGCTGCGGTATCGCGGCTAAGGGGAAAGATTTTCAAATCTTAACCCCTTGTGAAGATTGCCAAAGTTCTGTATTATAGTTGGCAGATTTTAAGTTTGTTGTCGCGAGGAACGATCGCATGGCAGGTACCACTGGAGAGCGTCCGTTTTCTGATATTATTACCAGCGTTCGCTACTGGGTGATTCACATTTTCACCATTCCGTTGCTGTTTGTTTCCGGCTGGCTGTTTGTCAGCACGGGTCTGGCTTACGATGCTTTCGGCACGCCCCGACCCAACGAATACTTCAGCGAACAACGGGTGGAAATTCCCCTAGTAAGCGATCGCTTTGAAGCCAAAGAACAAATCGACCAGTTTACAAGCAAGTAAACCCCACACCCTATTTCACAGGAGGCTGTTGCACGAATAATGCAAGGCAATACCAACGAACCCGTTTCCTATCCGATTTTTACCGTCAGATGGTTGGCAATTCACACTCTGGCTGTACCGACGGTATTCTTTTTAGGCGCGATCGCCGCCATGCAGTTTATCCAACGCTAGGAGGAGATTTATCGTGCCCACGCGCAATACCAACCCCAACCGCCAGCCGGTCGAACTCAACCGCACGTCTCTCTATTTGGGGCTGTTGCTGATTTTCGTACTCGGTATTTTGTTTTCCAGCTACTTCTTTAACTAAGCTGGAAACTGTTGCAAATCTGTTAAGGATCGAGAGGTCTTCATCGTGTCTGGATCTGGACGAATTCCCCTATGGCTCGTGGCCACCGTGGCCGGTTTAGCTGCCGTATTCATTCTCGCGCTGTTCTTCTACGGGGCCTACGTCGGCGTAGGTTCTGCCCAGTAGAAACGCGATCGCGATTTTTGTCAAGACCCCCGGTTTCTAGCAAGAAATCGGGGGTCTTGGGGTTAAGACTTGTTAAATTCCAAGCCATTTTGTTGGGCATAGCGTTCCATAAACCGCATGAACCGATCCCACTCTTCTTTAGACTTGATGGGATAAGTGGCTTCAATATCAGTGGGTTCGCCGTTAACGAATTTGCCTTTCACGTCTTGGGAAACCATCTCGCCTTCTTCGTCGATCAGGTACATCCCCGTCAGTTCTTTTTGCATATCGAAAATTTTCGGCTTTTGGAAATAAAAGATCGCCCGGCCGTTGCTGCCATCGCGAGAACGGGTCAACCGCACGTCGGGAACCACGTCTTCTTTGATGCCTCTGGAAAATTGAATTTCTGCCATTTTCACCTCTAGCATTCTTAGGTGTATCTTAACCCAGTTCGGGCCCCGAGGGAAAATCTAAAAACGAAGCTGAAGGAAACAACGGCGATCGCCCGCCGCCCAAACCCGTCTCCCCAGGGGAGTTTGTGTACTTCTGGCTACCGTTTTTTATGGCTGCTGCACCCACCGCCAACAAACAATGACCGATTGCCCATTAGCCATTACCATTTATCTAGCAAGAACAGTTAAGGAGCAATAGACCAATGGGCGAGAACGGGCGAGTATCTGTGGGGATCGTCGGTGCGTCCGGTTACGGAGGCGTACAGTTAGTCCGGCTACTGACAGAACATCCAGGGGCAGAACTGGCATACCTGGGTGGCGATAGCAGTGCGGGCAAGAGTTTTAGCGATCTCTATCCCCACTTGGGACATCGAACCAACCTAGAAATTGAAGCGGTGGATATCGAGACGATCGCCCAACGCTGCGAAGTGGTGTTTTTGTCGCTTCCTAACGGGTTGGCGTATCAAATGACTCCCGAACTGCTGAAGCGGGGCTGTCGGGTGTTGGATCTGTCGGCGGACTATCGCTTTGCCAACTTGGATACCTATCAGGCCTGGTACGGGGGCGATCGCACCGATGGCGAAACAGTACGCAAGGCGGTTTATGGGTTGCCAGAATTGCACCGGGAAAAAATTAAGGAAGCCCAACTCATCGGCTGTCCCGGTTGCTACCCAACGGCCAGTTTGCTGGCGATCGCGCCCATTGTCAAACAGGGGTTAATCGATACCGATAGCTTAATTGTCGATGCCAAGTCGGGCACGTCCGGTGGGGGACGCAAAGCGAAAACCAACCTACTGCTGGCGGAAGCGGATAATTCGATCGCCGCTTACGGGGTTGCCAGCCACCGCCACACGCCGGAAATCGAGCAAATTTGTAGCAATCTGGCCGGACACGAAGTGCGCCTCCAGTTTACCCCCCATTTGATGCCCATGGTGCGCGGGATTTTAGCAACA
>CAKZKB010000233.1 GCA_937121005.1 uncultured cyanobacterium
GGCCTTCTGGGGTTTCGATGGGGCAAATGCGCCCGTAGTGGGAGGGGTGAATGTCGCGCACGGCGAACCCGGCCCGCTCGCGGGTGAGACCGCCGGGGCCCAATGCCGAGAGCCGCCGCTTGTGGGTGAGCTCGGCCAGGGGGTTGGTCTGATCCATGAACTGGGATAGTTGCGAGGATCCGAAGAATTCTTTGATGGCGGCGACGAGGGGTTTGGGGTTGACCAAAGAGGTGGGGGTGAGGTTGTCTGCGTCGGAGACGGTCATGCGCTCTTTAATAATGCGCTCGAGGCGGTTGAGGCCGACGCGGACTTGGTTTTGCAGCAGTTCGCCCACCGATCGCACCCGACGGTTGCCCAAGTGGTCGATGTCGTCGATTTCCCCAGAGTCAAATTCGAGGTCGATCAGGTAGTCGATCGCGGCCAAAATATCAGTGGAGGTCAACACCCGGATGCTATCGGGAATGTTGAGCCGCAGTTTCTTATTCAGTTTATAGCGTCCGACGCGCCCGAGGTCGTAGCGTTTGGGGTCGAAAAAGCGCGACTCGAGCAGTTGTTGCCCGCCGTTGACGGTGGGGGGTTCGCCGGGGCGCAGTTTCCGATACAGTTCCATCAGGGCTTCGTCTTCACTGAATTCGCCCTCTTTTTCGATGGTTTTTTGATAGTATTCGGGATGGCGCAGGGCATCGAAAATTTCGGCGTTGCTCAAGCCTAATGCTTTGAGCAAAATTTGCGCGGAGAGTTTGCGGGTTTTGTCGATCCGCACCCAGACCAAACCGTTTTTATCGGTTTCAAATTTGAGCCACGCGCCTCGGTTGGGAATGAGGGAGGCGTTGTAGGTGCGCCGTCCGTTTTTGTCGGTGTCGGATTTGTAGTAAACGCCGGGAGAGCGGACGATTTGGTTGACGATGACGCGCTCGGCTCCGTTGATGATAAAGGTGCCGCGATCGGTCATTAAGGGCAAGTCGCCGATAAAGACTTGCTGTTCGGATACGGTTCCCTGTTCTTTGTTAATCAATCGAGTGGGAACGTACATTTGCACGGAGTAGCTGGCATCGCGGCGCTTGGCTTCGTCGATGCTGTATTTGGGCTCTTTGAGTTTGTAATTTTGCCCGATAAAGTGAAGTTCGAGCTTTCCGGTATAGTCAGAAATGGGGGAGAAACTGTTAAGTTCTTCGATGAGTCCGGCTTCGAGAAACCATCGAAAACTGGCACGTTGGATTTCAATTAGGTCGGGAAGGTAGAAGGGCGTTTGTTTTCGATCGCTCATGTCAATTTTTGCAACCACAGATGAATGAGATTTACGCAGATAGGTTGGAAGGCAAAATTCGATGTGTTTTTAGAAGAGGATGAATGGGGATAGGATTTGGGGGCAAAAGTTCGATGAGTCTTGTAAGCACGGATGCTGCAACCACAGATGAATTTGGATAAATGTGTAGATGGAGATGGAACTTCAAGGCGATCGCCGAGAAGGGGAACCGAACGCAGTCGATGCCATCGATGGAGTCATGGGTTAGGGGGTTGACAAAGGGATCGATTTGTGGTATGGGACATCAATGGAGTCGGAAGAGTTGGCAGGCGTTGGCGGTGGTGAGGGCGGCGATCGCTTCGGGATCGCTGTTGCGAATTTCGGCGACGCGATCGACGACGTGGGCGACGAAGGCGGGCTCGTTGCGCTTTCCTCGGTGGGGGGCGGGGGCTAAAAACGGACAGTCGGTTTCCACTAGCAGGCGATCGTCGGGAACGATTTTCACCGACTCGCGCACCCCTTTGGCGCTTTTGAAGGTGACGATCCCGCTAAAGCTGACGTAGAACCCCAGATCCAAAAACCATTGGGTCTGTTCGGGGGTGCCCGACCAGCAGTGCATGACCCCGCGCACGGGGCCGCGATCGCGCCAAATTGGCCCCAGCATCTCCACCATCTTTTCGGCCGCGTCGCGACAGTGGATAATGACGGGTAGATCGAGGTCGCGGGCGATGTCGAGTTGGGCGGTGAAGGCGGCTTTTTGCTTGTCGCCGTTTTCAGCTTTGAAAAAATCCAGCCCGGTTTCGCCAATGGCGACGACGCGCGGATCCGACTGCGCTTTGGCGCGAATGTCGTCGGCGAGGGCATCGTGCCACTTGTCGGCGCTTAAGGGATGGAGTCCCACTGCAAAGGAGACTTCCTCGAAGCGATCGGCGATGTCGCGAATGGCGGCAAATTCGCTCGGTTCCACGCACGAATGCACCAAGCGGGAAACCCCGGCTTGCTGCCAGCGTTCCCGCACGGCTTCGAGTTCCCCGGCGAAGCTGTCAAAGTTAATATGAACGTGAGTGTCGATCGACGGCATAGTTCGGGCGTTTCAGTGACCAGCGACCAGTACCTCTTTTTCAACGCAGAGGCTTCGCTCCAATTAAAAACTAAAACGGAAAAGTCCATTTTTAATTTTTAATCGATCGTTTTTAATTCCCCAGGGGGGAGGTGCCTATGCCGAAGTCGCCTCGTGTTTCTTGAGAATTCTGGCCAGACGAGACTTTTTGCGCGCCCCCGTGTTGGCGTGGAGGGCACCTGTTTTGACAGCCTTATCGATTTTGCTGTACACTGCCGACATGGCCTGGCTGACTTCGGCCAAAGCATCGGCATTGGGTTCGGCCGCGTAGCGCTCGACAGCAGCCATATATTTTTTGCTCAGGGTTTTGACCGCCGATTTGTACGACTTGTTACGCAGGCGGTTGCGCTCGTTGATTTGGATGCGTTTGAGTGCAGATTTACTGTTAGCCACCGGATCTCCCTCGATTGTTCTGACGTGCGACTGAGGTCGTTTGGACAAAGCACTAGATATACTACTATAACACCATTGCGACAAATGTCGCGTTCGCTGGCAAAATTCGCGTTAAGCTAGAGGATAACGGGATCGGCCCGCCCCGCCCCCCGACCGTAGTTAGCCTCACACGCTTTGCGAACTCCATGCTGCGAATTATTACCGAGCGCTCCGAAGCCGAAGCCGAACTGCAACGGATCGGCTCTCGCACCCACGACGATCGCCTTGTCGAAGCCGAAGCGACTGTCCGCGATGTTCTAGCGCGAGTCCGAGAGGAGGGCGATCGCGCCGTTCTCGATTATACTCGCGAATTCGACGGTTTGACCCTGGATGCGAGCCAGTTGCGCCTCAACGGTTCGGAACTCGATGCAGCCTACCAGCAGGTCTCGAAGGAACTCCTCGACGCGATCGCCCTGGCGGCCAAACAAATCGAAGCCTTTCACCGCCAGCGCGTCCCCAAAAGTTGGGTCAATTTTAGCGAGCCCGATATTGTCTTGGGTAAGCGCTATACGGCGGTCGATCGCGCTGGGATTTACGTTCCGGGAGGGCGGGCGGCCTACCCCAGTACGGTACTGATGAATGCGATTCCGGCCAAGGTGGCGGGGGTCGAGCGGATCGTGATGGTGACTCCACCGGGAGAGAATGGGGCCGTGACTCCGGCGGTGCTGGTGGCGGCCCAGGAAGCCGGGGTCGAGGAAATTTATCGGCTGGGGGGCGCTCAAGCGATCGCGGCCTTGGCTTACGGGACGGACACCATTCCCAAAGTAGACGTAATTACGGGGCCGGGCAATATTTACGTCACCCTTGCCAAAAAGATGGTCTACGGGACAGTGGGAATTGATTCGCTAGCGGGGCCGTCGGAAGTGTTGGTGGTGGCGGACAAAACCTCGGATCCGGTGCGGGTGGCGGCGGATCTGTTGGCGCAAGCGGAACACGATCCCATGGCGGCGGCGATTTTGCTGACTCCCGACTCGACATTGGCGCGGAAGGTGGTCTCGGAGGTCGATCGACAGTTGAACGATCACCCTCGGCGGTTGCTGACGGAGAAGGCGATCGCCCATTACGGTCTGGTGGCGATCGTCGAGTCTTTAGAAGAGGCGATCGACCTGTCGAATTTGTTCGCCCCGGAACATTTAGAATTGCAAGTGGCCGATCCCTGGGCGCTACTGGAAGGGGTGCGCCATGCGGGGGCGATTTTCTTGGGGACGGATACCCCGGAAGCGGTGGGCGATTATTTAGCGGGGCCCAACCATACCTTACCCACTTCGGGGGCGGCTCGCTACGCTTCGGCGTTAGGAGTAGAAACCTTTATGAAGCACTCGAGTTTGATTCAATATTCGGCGGCGGCCTTGGCGAAGATGGGGCCAGCCGTGCAAACTCTAGCGCGGGCCGAGGGGTTACATTCGCACGTGGAGTCGGTGCGGTTGCGGTTGGAAGGGAAAGAGGAAGGATGAGGTTTTGTCCTTTTTATTGTCGCTTTAGTAGGGCGATTTCCACTCGGAAAAGTGGAGCGTTCCCTCTGACTTTTGCCTTTTCTTGCAACCTCGATCGCCCCAGCAGCCTTAATTTCGCCAATGCGCCGTTCGATCGGAGTCGCATCAATGGCCCGAGCGTACAACTCCTGCGTCAACGGCACGAATTCCGTCTTATCGACAGTTGTCGTTGACAGCGATCGCTTACACTAATATAAAGTAGCGATCGTCCCAAAACCTCCAGATCTGTAGTGTGAGCGAAGCCAACACCGAATACGACAGCCCTTGGAAACAACTCCTGGAAACCTACTTTGAAGCCTTCATCGGCTTCTTCTTTCCCGACGCTAGCAGGCAAATCGACTGGACGCAACCCGTCGAATTTCTCGACAAAGAACTCCAACAAGTCGTCCGCGATGCCGAACTGGGGAAGCGTTTAGTTGATAAACTGGTGAAAGTACATCTCGCCGACGGTTCCGCCGCTTGGGTACTGGTGCACGTCGAGATCCAAAGCCAAACCGAAAAGGATTTTGCCAAACGAATGCACCAATACAATTACCGCATTCGCGACAGGTACGATCGCTCCGTAGCCAGCTTCGCCATTTTAGGGGACGAAAACCCCACTTGGAAACCGCACCGCTTCGACGACGAACTGTTCGGGTGTGAAATTAGCTTTACGTTTCCCGTTATCAAGTTGCTGGACTATCGATCGCGCTGGCAAGAACTCGAAACCAGCACCAACCCCTTCGCCACCGTTATCATGGCACACCTAAAAGCGCAAGAAACGCGCCATAATAGGAAAGAACGCCAACAATGGAAACTTGCTCTCACCCGGCGACTGTACGAACTGGGTTACAGTTCCCAGGATATCATCAATCTATTCCATTTTATCGACTGGTTGATGAGTCTGCCCGCCGAGTTAGAGCAGGAGTTCTGGCAACAAATCCAACAAATCGAGGAG
>CAKZKB010000234.1 GCA_937121005.1 uncultured cyanobacterium
GCGAGAAACCGGGTTTCTACACCCGTTTAGCCTAGCATACCTGAATCCTTACACTTGATGATATCACAAAGGGGCAATGAATCGGTTCTTGAGTTACGCGATCGACAACAGTTTGTTACAAAGGTAAAACATCGTCTAAGCGCAGTTGTAAATTGGGTAACAGCCCCGACGAAATGGGTTCGCCCAGGCGATATTGACGCTGGCGATACTCGTCTCCCGCCAGTTGGCAAACAGTGAAAGTCGGCTGTTTCGGTTTGCCAATAAAGGCAATACCACCTAGCCCGCGATAATCGACAATCCAATATTCAGGGATACCTAAAAGCGCGTATTCTTCAACCTTGCGGGCATAATCGTTTTCCCAATTGCTGCTGACGACTTCGACGACTAATTTGATAGATCGACCTAATGTAACTACAGGCTGTCGTTGCAAAAGGGGCTCGTTTGCCAAAACAGTTTCATCTAAAACGATAATATCGGGACGACGAGCCGTCGCTATCTCGGCGAAGGGTTGAATGAGGCAAGTGGGGGGCATAAACCAGGGATACTTAGCCTGCACGATCGCTATTCCAATGCCAACAGTCAGCTTACCGCTAACGGTTTCGTGCGGCCCGGTGGGTTCCATATCAATGAGTTCTCCGTCAGCGAGTTCGTAACGCGGATCGTCGCCATATTGGGCGATAAATTCATTGAGTGTTTTCCCTGGGGTATAGATCGTTGTTGGTTCCATTCAACTGTAAGGTTACTAGACTGTTTTATGTGGCGTTTTTTTAAATATAACATAACGGGCGATCGTTGACATCTAAAACCCAGTATTCGGTCACACCCGATCGTCCGTACTCGGTGGCTTTTTGGAACAGTCGATCGTTGTGGCAAGATCCCCCTTCCGTCTCCCTTATTAAGTATTAAGGCTATCCATTACACAAAAGTGTATAGAAACGTTACAGGGAGAGGGATTGAGGCTTCAATAGAGCTATAATACCAATTTCCAGAATTAATGCAACACATAGAAACGCCCATGTAGGGGCAAACGGCGTTTGCCCAATCCAAAGTGTAACACTATTTTCGGAAAATGGTATAATACCCTATAGACCCCTCGTCTCCCCCAGCATGGTAGGGCTGTTTTATTCGCTCCGAACGCCAGCAAGTTATCCTCGATCGCCTCATTGGTTGCAGCACAAGCAGCGAATTCGATCGTTTAACCTTAGAAGAGAAGTTACGGGCCTTAGAAACAAGAATGCAACGCCGAGAAAGTCAAGGTTAAAACCATGCCCGATCGCCCTTCTCGATCGCAAGATTCGCCCGTACTGTGGACGATCGCCTTTTCTGGGTCGATCGCGCTTCATGCTGCGGTATGGCTGTTCGATCCGCGAGTCATGCAAGTTGCAGCCCCAGAAGGAGACGATACCGACGCGATCGCCATCGAACTCATCGACGATCCCGACAAACCCACCGCCCGCAGTTTACCCCAACAGAACCGACCGCGATCGCAAACCAACGCCACACCCACACCGCGCGATCGCGTAGCGTCGCCGCAGGAAAATCGCCGTCCTTCCCCACAACCTACACCCCAGGGCGAACGCCGTTCGCCCCTACAACCGACACCGGAACCGAGTCCAACTCCCACACCTACGCCAACCCCAACACCCGAACCGAGTCCAACACCTACACCAACTCCAACCCCGACACCGGAACCATCGCCCAGTCCCGAACCGACTCCAACCCCGCAACCGACACCTAGTCCCGAACCGACTCCAACTCCCACGCCAGAACCGACTCCCGCACCCACACCCAATCTTGTACCTGCACCCAGTCCCGAACCGACTCCGACTCCGACTCCTCAACCTCCAGGCGACACAGGTAGCGGAAGCGACCCCGATCCGCAACCACCACAACCCCAAGGGGTGCAAATCAGCATCGTGGGTTCTCCCCGACTGGGACAAGAGACTGATATACCCGATAACAAAGCTGTACCCTTGCGAGGTAATACACCCGTACCGATCGCGGATTCAAATTTGGCTACCGACTGCGCCAACCGCAACCAAATTACAGTTAATGTCCAGATCGGACAAAGCGGTCGGATCGAGGGGGTTTGCGACTGGCCTGCCGATGTCTGTCACGAACGCATTATCGATGAGATTGGCGACTGGCCATTTGAACCCGCAACCCAAGAAGGAGGAGTCGTCTCCAGTTGTCTGGAAATGGATCTGGCGATCGACCCCTTGTAGACGCGATCGCCATCACCTATTACCCATTACCCCGACGACGAGATAGCAGCCAACCCAAACCGAACAGCGACAACCCGGCGATCGTCCCCGGTTCGGGAACCGTCGCCACAGGTTCGTCGTCACTGACGCAGGATCCTTGGCTGTTGAGGGGAACGCCATCCCATCCCGGCGCTTCCGCGCACAACGCGGTTTCTAGATTGGGATCGAAAACAGCAGTATAGGAAAAGGGAGGATCGGACACCTCAGTTTGTTCTTGCATATCGCCATCAACATTGCGCGGAGAGTGGAACGAATCGCCGTAAAACACCACGTTTCCATCGCCTGTAAAGTCTAACCCGGTGGGGATGACGGTATTAGAGGTCATATCCGAAAGCAGCGAGGTGATAAAAGTACCCGACAGTCCCGCCCCCGTAAGCGGATCCAATTTCAGCAGTACGCTGACTGTCGCGCCGCCGCCGGCTCCGTAACTCGTCAGCCAGCCGTTTTCGGTAAATCGCCTGAAATCTTGGTCGGGCGTACCTTGTGTACCATCAACAGTAAACGCCGCGTAGAGGTCGCTGCCCCCATCCCACAACAAGCCGATCCCTCGGCCGTCGGTTCCGGTGGTTTCGTAGTCGGTGACGAGCCAATTGCGCGTCCCGTTGGTAAAGCTGGTGAGGATGGGATCTTGGTTGTCGCCGGCCACTTGTTGGGAGCCAATGTAGATCGTCGTGTCGCCGAAAGTCAAACTGGGTACGCCCAAGCCTTGCAAGGTGGCTTCGTCGTCCGTAGCGGAGAAGAAGACCGGATCGGCGACGATCGAGGCTGCATTCGCTGGAGCAACGATCGCGATCGCGGCAATAGCAGCAATGGCGCTAATAGTTGGAAATTTCATCAGATGCACGTCCTGGATATTCAAAACTTGGCAAGATTGCCACTTTTAACGTACCATCCGTTAAAATCCTCTTGTCAATGCCAACGATCGCTTTTTTATCTGTCCTATACGGTTATCCCGATAATTGTAAAATTTTGATAAACCTAACCCTACAAAATTCATGGGTACGACAGAAACAATGGACGCGATCGCGATTGTATCCGTATTTCTTGGGTGAGGGGTGCGATTCTAACCCCTTTGGGGGGAGACCTTCTTTACCCACCTCAGCCATCTCCGCAATCTTCTCTAATTTATTCGCCAATCTCCATTATTTAGTAGGGGGTAATCCCTCTTTAGATCGACTTAAATTTCGCGATTGCCTATGACCGAGAATATAATGGATACAAGCCCCCGGATTCATCCGAGGGGTCAATCCAAAATCCAAAATCTAAAATCTAAAATTGATGTGACCTTCGAGCTACCAAAATTCCGCGATCGCCTGCAACTCCAACAGGCCCTCACCCATCGCTCCTACGCCAACGAAAACCCCGAGGCGATCGGCGATAACGAGCGCTTGGAATATCTCGGCGATGCCATCCTCACCTTCATCTGCGGCGAGTTTTTGTACCATCGCTATGCAGACAAACCCGAAGGCGATCTCAGCGCCCTGCGAGCCTCCCTCGTAGACGAAACCCGACTGGCCGAATTTGCCACTTGGCTGGCGTTGGGGCCGCACTTGCGCCTGGGGCGGGGGGCCGAGCGCCAAGGGGGTCGCCAAAATTCTGCTTTGCTGGCGCGAGCTTTCGAGGCGGTGGTGGGAGCCTACTATCTCGATCGCGATTCCGATATTGAAGCGGTGCGCCGTTTTGTGATACCCTTATTTGAGGCCGCGATCGCGCAAAAATCCGATCGACCCACTGTGGCCATTTCTACCCACGCAAATCCCAAAAGTCGTTTCCAAGAATGGGCGTTGGCAACAATGGGTGAAAATCCCCAGTACGAAACCCGCGATCGTACCCCAGAAGGGGGAGATCCCCTCTTTAGCGCCCGAGTCAGCGTTGCAGATATTGTTTATGGAACTGGAGAGGGGCGCAGCAAAAAAGAGGCCCAAAAACGAGCCGCCGCCGCCGCCCTCGATCGCGTGGAAAAGGAAGAAAAGCAGTGAGTTTATGCTAAGGTTTGCTGGAGCAGATTGAAGGCTTCTCCAGCAAATCCTACAAGTTGCAACAAAATTTACAAGTTGCCTTCCAACTCAGCAATATCCAAGCGCGTTTTCAGGACGGCATCTGGATTTAAGCTCACCGAGTCGATACCCAATTCTACCAGAAAACGGGCAAATTCGGGATAGTCCGAAGGGGCTTGGCCGCAGATGCCAATTTTGCGATCGTTGGCTTTTGCTTTCTCGATCGCCATGCGAATGAGAGTTTTTACCCCTTCATTGCGTTCGTCGAACAGATCCGAGATCGCCGCCGAGTCGCGATCGAGTCCTAACGTTAACTGGGTGAGATCGTTGGAGCCAATGGAAAACCCATCGAATATTTTAGCAAATTCGTCGGCTAAAATCACATTGCTAGGCAACTCGCACATCACGTAGACTTGCAGGCCGTTTTCGCCTCGTTTGAGGCCAGACTGCGCGATTTGTGCTAGCACTTTGCGACCTTCTTCTGGCGTGCGACAAAACGGAATCATCGGGATGACGTTGGTCAATCCCATCTCTTCGCGGACTCGTTTTAGGGCCTGGCATTCTAAAGCGAAAGCAGGCGCGTATTTAGGATCGGAGTAGCGCGATGCACCGCGCCAGCCCAACATTGGATTTTCTTCTTGGGGTTCAAAGGCATTTCCGCCGAGTAAGTTGGCGTATTCGTTACTTTTGAGATCCGACATTCGCACGATAACCGGGTTGGGATAAAATGCGGCCGCGATCGTCCCCATTCCTCGCGCCAGTTTGTCCACAAAGAATTGAGCTTTGTTGCTGTACTGGGCAGTGAGGCGAGTAATTTTCTCCTTCGTTTCGCCCTCTTTAAGAGAGTTGAAGTGCAGCAACGCCAACGGATGGATTTGAATGTGGTTAGCGATGATAAATTCCAAGCGCACCAACCCCACGCCATCGTTAGGAATGGCAGCCAACCCAAATGCCTCTTCTGGATTGCCTACATTCATCATAATTTGAGTGCGCGTTTTTGGCAAGTCATTGAGTTCGACTTCTTCAACCACAAACGGAACTAAACCGTCGTAAACGCGCCCCGTTTCTCCTTCGGCGCAAGAGACAGTAATCTCTTGTCCGGTAGCGATAATTTCAGTGGCGCGATCGCAGCCAACGATGGCAGGAATGCCCATTTCTCGAGCGATAATGGCCGCATGGCAAGTACGTCCGCCGCGATCGGTGACGATCGCGCTGGCTTTTTTCATAATGGGTTCCCAGTCGGGATCGGTTTTGCTGGCGATCAGGACTTCACCTGCTTGGAACTCGTCGATATTGGCAATATCTAAGATAACCCGAGCCGCCCCTTGTCCGATAGCCGCACCCACCGATCGTCCGGTGACGATGACTTCGCTATTCCCTTCGAGTTTGTAGGTTTTGAGAATGTTGCCCGACTTGCGCGATTGCACGGTTTCGGGTCGCGCTTGCACGATAAACAGTTCCCCCGTTGCGCCATCTTTCGCCCACTCGATATCCATCGGCGTGTAAGTGCCGCGCACTTGGCTGTAGCGATCTTCAATGGCGCAAGCCCATTTTGCTAAGGTGAGAATGTCCTCATCGTCGAGAGCAAATTGGACGCGATCGCTTTGAGTTACGGGGACATTTTGCGTTCGTTTGCCGTCAAGATCGTAAATCATCTTAACCGCTTTGCTGCCGATCCGCTTCTCCAGAATAGGGCGATATCCAGCTTTCAATGTCGGCTTAAACACTAAATACTCGTCTGGGTTTACTGCACCTTGTACAACGTTTTCCCCTAACCCGTAAGCTGCGGTAATCAAGACTGCATTTTTGAATCCCGTTTCCGTATCGATGGAGAACATCACGCCGGAAGTTCCCAAATCCGATCGTACCATCTTTTGGATGCCTACGGACAAGCCGACTTCCATCCAATC
>CAKZKB010000235.1 GCA_937121005.1 uncultured cyanobacterium
GAGTGTCATGCGAGCGACGCGATTGAGATAAGTTTGATAGGTCTCGTCCAATGTGACTAAAAGCGTGAGTCCTCTTTATGCCAATTTACCTCTATTGGGGCGAAGATGAGTTTGCCACGAACCAAGCGGTGACGCAATTGCGCGATCGCCTCTTAGATCCGGCTTGGGGTAGCTTTAATTACGAGAAAGTCCCTGGCGATCGCCCGGATGCAGTGATTTACAGCCTCAATCAAGCGCTTACGCCGCCGTTCGGGGCCGGAAACCGCCTGGTGTGGCTGGCAGAGACAACGGTGTGCCAGCACTGTCCCCCGGAGTTGGCGGCCGAACTCGATCGCTCGTTAGCGGCCATTCCCGAAACTTCGACACTGCTGCTGACGACACCGAACAAACTCGATAGTCGCCTCAAGTCTACGAAGCTGCTGAAAAAACACGCCGAGGTGCGCGAGTTTTCCACCATTCCCCCCTGGAAAACCGAGTTACTGGTGAAGCGATCGCAGCAGGTGGCCAAGGAAATTGGCGTAAAATTAACCGCTTCGGCGGCGCAATTGCTAGCAGAAGCGGTGGGGAACGATACCCGGCGATTGTATAACGAAGTCGAGAAGTTGAAGGTCTACACTGGAGACCGGGAGAAGGCGTTAGACACTGACGAAGTTGCTAGTTTAGTCAGTGCCAATACTCAAAACAGCTTGCAACTGGCCAATGCGATTCGCGATCGCGATATCCCCTTAGCGCTTGGTTTGGTGTCCGATCTCATCGATCGCAACGAACCCGCCTTAAGAATTTCGGCGACGTTGGTAGGGCAATTTCGGACTTGGTTGTGGGTTAAGTTAATGGTCGAAGCCCGAGAGCGAGACGATCGCGCCATTGCAGCGGCCGCAGAAGTGGGAAACCCGAAGCGAATTTACTTTCTCAAACAAGAGGTACGATCGCTTTCTTTAAAACGGCTGCAACAAATGATGGCATTGCTGTTAGAACTCGAAGCCGATCTAAAAAGCGGAGCCGATGAAAAACAAGCACTGCAAACAAAAGTTATCGAAATGTGTGAGTAGCGATTCCCGAGCGAATGCAACGATATTGCGCGATCCCCGAACTGATTTAATGAACTCGACGAGACAGCAATTGTTCCTCGAGGGCCGCAATGCGATTGTAGGCGGCGGTCAGTTGTGCTGTCAGCCGTTGAATTTGCAACTGCGGAGTGAGTTCTTTTTCCTTTTGAGAGCGATCGCCTTCTAAGCGATCGTCGTCGGCGAGAATATCTTTATGCACCATCGTATTCGGGGATGGGTTGGAGTCGAATAGGATGGCCGCGGTGCGTCCGTCTGAGGGCGATCGCGGTTCGAGAGAGTAAGAATTGGCAGTCCCCCCCCCTTCGCTGATAGCGCTCGAAACCTTAAGATCGAGTTGTTCGATAGAGTCGTAAAGCCCGTCGAGCTTGCGATCTAATGCCGCAATTTGCATTTGAACCGAATCCATGAGTGAAAAATCCTTGCCAACCGTGTGACGTACCAACCTCCATCATAAAGAACGATCGTGGTAACTGTTGCTTTCTTAGCGATCGTTTAACTTTTGCGAACGATCGCTGCAAACCAACAAGTTCTATTTTTTTTTGTTAAGAATTACGATCGCGCTCTCAGAATACAGCGATCGGCTCAAAATTGCTCTTTTTTGTCGCTTCCATCTCCCTAAAGACCTATATCGAGTCGCTATTGATGCCATACTCTAAGAGAAGACCGATCGCCGCGCACCGCATGGGGTTACAACGCTATACAAGACGACATTGTACTCGCCGCACCTTTTTACGGGGGACGGCTGCTTTGGGGTTGGCACAATTTTTGTCTGGCTGCAATGGGGATCGATCGTCCTTAAGCATCTGGCCCCTGTCCGATACGGTGCCCTCGG
>CAKZKB010000236.1 GCA_937121005.1 uncultured cyanobacterium
ATTCAAAATTCGTCTTGAGTCTTGAAAAGTTCAGGGGGAAGAAAATCTACACCCCAAACTTTTCGCAAAATTTAGACCCCATGTCTAAAGCCAGGGGCTTGTGCGGATGCTTCGCTTTGGTTGTCCACGAATAAATTCGGGGGCTTGTATCCATGAGATTCTTGGTCATTGCTAAACCGATCGACATCCGATGTGACTAAAAAATGGTATTAACTTGCGGGAGAAACCATTGCGGCGATCTGACGCTTCAGGGTTAAAAAGATGGCTCCCAATGCTAAAAATGCGATGCCAACGTATCCGAAGGTAGAATTCAATCCAAATTGCCCGACAAGAGATTCGCTAATAAAGGTGGAGGCAAGTTGCCCGACATAAAAAGAAGTGGTCAAGCCACCGATCGCCCGTCCGTACAACCTTTCTGGTGTTTTCCGACTCACCCAAACATTCGCATTCGGGTTAACAATCCCCGTCCCTATTCCAGCCAAGACGAGGCCACCAATGAGGGCAAAATATCCATTGGTGAGGGCGATCGTCCCAAAACCAATGCCCGCGAAACTAAAACCAATGGCAGCAAGGCGAATAAAACTGACATTTTGTTTGAGTTTGCTGTAGAAGGCTGCGGCGATCGAACTGGATAAGGTGCGTCCGGCGAGAGCAAAACCGCTTCTCGTGCCGTCATTTCCTAAAATCTCTTTAACATAAAATGGCACTTGCAAGAACACGAGCAACGTTGCGATCTGTTTGAGTATGGCGGTTGCGTATACTAAAATTAACAGGCGAATCGGTAGGGAATCGTCCTTTGCCGGTTCTTCTGGTTTTTGGGGAGACGATCGCTCGGGTTCGTAGATCGATCGGATCGCGATCGGAAAAAGTAATAAAAATATCGAATGCAGTAAAAACGGCCACCGCCAGCCGAGATCGGCGAGAACGCCAGCAACCGCCACAAAAACCGTACCGCTAATCCCCATACAAGCCGACTGCCAACCCATGATTCGCGATCGCTGTTTCCCGTCATAGTAGTCGGAAGTTAGAGACATTGTTGTCACCATTACCGCCGCTACTGCTAAACCTAAAACCACCCGACTGATTAAAATTGCCGTCAGCGAGTTCAACACGAAAGCCGAACTTCCAGCGATGGCGTAGATCGCCATTCCCACTAGCAAAATGGTTTTGCGACCGATGCGATCGGCGATAATACCAATAACAGGAGAAGCGAACAAAATCGACAGTGCGGGCAGCGTCGGAATTGATTTTGCCCAGTACGACACATTCGGAACTTCAGAAAAGTGACTCTCGATCGCGGGTAAAGCAGGAGAGACAAGCGACCCACTCATGACGGCGAAGCTAGCAGACAGCAGCAGCACCAATTTGGTAGAAAATGTGTCGGGATTGGATTTTACATCGCTCATCGATCGGTCTCGCTTAATAGGATAGGGAAAACGGAATTTTCTGGGTTCTTCTGGATAAGAGGATTGCCTTTTATCTTGACATGAGTGCGATCGCGGCCACCTCTACCGGGGGAAAGACTCCGATCCAATTTTGGTATCCTAAAAAACAGAACCCACTCCAGCCGCCATGCAAATTTATCTCGACTACAGCGCCACCACGCCACCGCGACCCGAAGCGATCGCGGCGGTGACGAACACCATGCAGCAGCAGTGGGGCAACCCGTCGAGCCTGCACGAGTGGGGACGGCGCAGTGCTACGGTTTTAGAACGGGCGCGAATGCAAGTCGCCGACCTGGTTGGGGCCGATCCCGGCGCGATCGTCTTTACCAGTGGGGGGACGGAAGCCAACCATTTGGCCGTGTTTGGGGTGGCCCGTCGCTGTACCGCCCCCGGCCATGCGATCGCCTCCCGCGTCGAACATCCGGCCGTCAGCGAACCGATGGCCCGACTGCAACGCCAGGGTTGGGACGTAACCTGGTTGGAGGTCGATGGGAACGGTCGAGTGGATCCAGCAGACTTGGCCGCCAGCCTGCGCCCGGACACGGCTTTGGTGTCGATTATTTACGGACAAAGCGAAGTGGGGACGCTGCAACCGATCGCCGAATTGGGTCGTATGGCCCGCGATCGCGGCGTATTGTTCCATACCGATGCTGTCCAAGTGGCCGGCCGCCTCCCTATCGATGTGTCTACCTTGCCTGTAGACTTGTTATCACTATCGAGTCACAAACTCTACGGCCCCCAGGGGGCGGGGGCGCTGTACGTGCGGCCGGGTGTGGAGTTGGCCCCTTGGTTGCGTGGTGGAAACCAGGAATTTGCCCTGCGATCGGGGACGCAAGCCGTACCGACGTTGGCCGGGTTCGGGGCGGCGGCGGCCCTAGCGGCGGTGGAAGTGGAGACCGAAATGCAGCGACTTCAAAATCTGCGCGATCGCCTCTTCGATCGCCTGTCGGACTGTCCCTATCTCCAACCTGTGGGCGATCGCTGGCATCGCTTGCCCCATCACGTCAGTTTTTGCTTGCAAGATCTTCCCGAAAATGTAACCGGAAAAGCGATCGTTCGTCAGTGCGATCTCGCAGGTCTTGCTATCAGTTCCGGTTCGGCCTGTCACAGTGGCAAAACGGCTCCCAGTGCGGTTTTGTCGGCCATGGGATATTCTCCCCAACAGGCGAAAAATGGCATCCGTTTAACGTTAGGTCGCCACACCACTGCGGTGGATGTCGATTGGACAGCTATGGTGTTAAAACAAATTTTAGTGCGATCGCGCCTTGTTGGCAAATCCGATATCCGTTTAGCTTCCGTTTGAGGACACTTTCCTTAAGCGTGAAGGAGGAATATTGGTAAGCATTCAGGTGCTATCCAGAAACCCGGTTTCTCAAAGGATAGAGTCGAATTTTATCTGGCGATCGGCCAGAAACCGGGTTTCTACGCCCGATGCGCGATCGCCCAACTGAATAGTTTCTCCCTCGTTGCGTTCCTCACCGGACGCAACGGACTGTAGAGGCTCTGCCTCGTGTAAAATGGAGGCGGAGCCTCAAGAATTACGTTCCCCGGCAGAGCCAGAGGAACGAGAAGAAAACCTAAAACCTAGAGCCTAAAAAACTAAGCGCCGACAACCACACCACCATTGGGATGCAGCACTTGTCCGGTAATATAGGAAGAATCGTCAGAGGCCAAAAACACGAAGCAAGTCGCCACTTCGACGGGTTGTCCCGGACGTTTCATCGGTACTTGGTTGCCGAATCCTTCGACGCGATCGGCATCAAATGTACCGGGAATAAAAGGAGTCCAAATGGGGCCGGGAGCCACCGCATTGACACGAATTCCTTTTTCGATTAAGGGGGTCGCCATCGATCGCGTATAACCGACGATCGCGCCTTTGGTCGTCGAATAGCTAATCAGGCTGGCATTACCTTTATAGGCGTTGATCGAGGTGGTATTGATGATGCTGCTGCCTTCTTTGAGATGGGGAAGTGCCGCTTTCGTTAGGTAGAACATGGAGAAAATGTTCGTGCTGAAAATTTTCCCCAAGCGATCGGCATCTACATCTTCTAGCGTGGTCGGATCTTCGACATACTGTTCGGCTGCATTGTTCACCAAAATATCGATGCGACCAAATTCGTCCATCACCTGTTGAATGCTTTCAAAGCAAAACGTCTCGTTGCTGATATCGCCACGAATCAACTGGCATTTTGCTCCTCGGTCTTGGACGAGTTTTTGGGTTTCTTTGGCATCTTCCTCGGCGGTTAAATAGACGATCGCCACGTCTGCGCCTTCTTTGGCAAACAGTACGGCTACCGATCGACCGATACCGCTATCCCCACCCGTAATTAAGGCAACTTTATTTTGTAGTTTGCCGCTCCCTTTATATTCTTCGCGATCGAATTGAGGGCGCGGTTTCATTTCCGACTCGAGAAACGGGCGATTTTCTTGCGATTGGCCGGGAATGCGATCGGCTGCAACAGTCATATGGTTCTCCTTAAGTTTTTGTCAAACAAAATTGCGACAACATCTCGTCTCTGATGCCGCTCGAAATCTATTTCCATCAAAATGGTATCAATACTGTTTAGCTGCTGAAGTCATTCGGAAGTTAGATATACTCGCAACTTGAAGAGGTAGAGCCGCCTTGCACAATTCAAAAATAGAAATCTAGACCGCGAGTCCGATCGCGTAGCGCACTCAATGGTAGTATTGTTTGGGGTAGTGGGAGCGAGATGCTCCCAGACGCTCAATTCTCAAGCCGATCGCCGCTCGACGGCCAATTCTCGCCAAGTTTTGGCTTGCTGTTGCAATCGCTCCCGCTCCAGTTTTGCCCGGATCGCTTGCGTCGTGGCTGCGTCGTTGAGCAGAACCGCCGCGCATCCTACGATTCTACCGTCAGGTGAATCGTCAGTTA
>CAKZKB010000237.1 GCA_937121005.1 uncultured cyanobacterium
TATACCAGTATATCAAGGATGAAGTAAGAAGGATGAAGGATGAATAGGGATTTCTCCCCCTCTCCCCATCCCCCCAAACCCCCAAACCCCCAATTCCCCATCTTCTCATGTGCCGTTTGGTTGCTTATTTCGGTTCTCCCATTACTCTCGATACGCTGCTTTACGCGCCCGAACATTCTTTGTTAGTCCAAAGCTACCAACCCAAAGAAATGACATCGGGAATTATGAATGCCGACGGTGTGGGCATGGGATGGTATCGCTACGGAAACGAACCGGAAGCCTTCACCTATCGCAGTATTTTACCGATGTGGAGCGATATAAATTTACCACAGTTGAGTCGCTATGTCAATACAAAATGCAGTGTTGCTTACGTCAGAAGCGCCACGCCCGGACAAGCGACAGACTTAAGCAACTGCCAACCGTTTCAACACCGACAACTGCTGTTCGTTCACAACGGTTTTATTGAGAATTTTCGCCAAACTGCGTATCGTCCTCTGCGCGATCGCCTCGACGATCGCACCTATCAAAGCATCCATGGCACGACCGACTCCGAGCATATTTTCGCCCTTATCGTCCAAGCCTGGGAAGCCAAAGGGGATTTAAAACACGCCGTTCGCAGCGCCATGGCGACCCTGGCCGAACTCTCTGACAAATATAATGCTGCCGTGAGTGCCAACATCGCGATCGCCGATGGAGAACAAATTGTCGCCACCCGGTTTGCAACCCCGAAAACTGCGCCGTCTTTATATGTTTTTCGAGATGCGGAAAAAGGTGTTACCATCGCATCGGAGCCGTTATTTGCCGGGAACTGGCAACCTTGTCCCGATGGAAACCTTATCTACACCCGCGATCGCCATCTCGACATCGAACCGTTGTTCTAAAGAAGCGCTGCGCCAAGCCTTTTCTCAATGTCGTTTGGCAACCCTAAATCTATTTGCTGATGTCGATGAAGACTTGTTGCGCTGTCACGCCCATCCCGATTTTAGTCCCATCGGTTGGCATTTAGGACACATCGCCATGACCGAAGCCATGTGGTTGCTCGATCGCCGCCATACGGACGAGTTTCCTTCTCGCTACCGCCAGCTATTCGCCGCCGATGGTTTACCCAAACACGAACGAGTTAACCTACCTTCTTTGAGCGAACTGCGGTACTATCTCGATACCGTGCGCGATCGCCTGTTTGCCACCCTCGAAACCGCCACCCTCAGCGAAACTGACGAACGGTTGTGGCATTTTATCTGGCAACACGAAGCCCAACACGACGAGATAATCGCCTTTGTCAAACGCCTCGCCAACATTAAACTCGGGCGCAACCCCAACCCCGAGGTGTCTCCCTCTTCTCCACGTACCTACCAACCCGACAGCATCGAGATCCCGGCTGGAGAAGTTCAAATCGGATCCAACGCCCTCAGCGCCCTCGATAACGAGCGATCGACCCACACCGTCTACCTCGACACCTACCGTATCGATCGCTATCCCGTCACCCAACAACAGTACCGCCATTTTATCGAAGCGGGCGGCTACCGCACTCGCAAATGGTGGTCGGATGCAGGCTGGGCCTGGTTGCAAGCCCATCCCGTCAGCGCTCCATTGTACTGGCAAGACGATCGCGATCGCGACTTCCATCCCGTCTGCGGAGTCAACTACTACGAAGCCGAAGCCTATGCCAACTTTACCGGAAAACGCCTCCCCACCGAAGCCGAATGGGAAAAAGCCGCCAGTTGGCATCCCGAATTGAACCGCAAGCAGACTTACCCCTGGGGCGACACCTTCCCCAACCCCAACCTCTGTCACTGCGCCGCCACCGACACCGCCTCAGTGGGCGATCGTCCCGACGGAAACAGCGCCTACAGTTGCGCCGAAATGCTAGGGAACGTCTGGGAATGGACAGCTTCCTGGTTCGCCGCCTATCCCGGTTTCGCCTTCCACCCCTACAAAGGCTACTCCCAAACCTACTTCGACGGCGAACATCGAGTCTTGCGCGGCGGAAGTTGGGCCACCAGCCCCCTCGCCCTGCGATCGAGCCTTCGCAACTGGTACTATCCCCACATTCGCCAAATTCTCGCCGGGTTTCGCTGCGTAGGGGCGAACGGCGTTCGCCCTTAAAAGGTGATGTAGGAACGTTTTTCCCAACACAGGGTCAACGCCGTTGACCCCTACACTCTCAAAGTCCAGCCTTGGCGATATCCTAGAAAACGGGAGTATCGAAGTCGATCGATCCATCACAGGGCAAGGGGAAGCGGACGCAATGCCTTATCTGATTTACAAAACGGCTGCGGGAGAGGCGACGCGGGAGATTCCGGCGGGAATTACGACGATCGGACGGATTAACAGTACGATTACGGTCTCAGACCAAAGTCTGTCGCGCCAGCACGCCAAAATTACCTTCGATGGTATTGAGGCAGTTCTGGTCGATCGCGGCAGTCGCAACGGCACGTTCGTTAACGGACACAAAATCGATTCCTCTCCGCTTAAAGACGGCGACACCATTCGCTGCGGGAGAGTGGAGTTTAGTTTTGTGGAAATTCACCCGCAAGAGGCTGAAGAAACCCCCGTCCCCATTGTCGAACAGGTTTCTCCTGAAGATACGCGCTTCCAAATTGGAGATTCCATCGATCGCGACAAGGAAGGGGGATCGGCACTCAAAATTCGCGAGGAAGATGACAACCAACGTCGCCTCGACAAGTTGAAAATTTTATTGGAAGTGTCGCAAGTCCTCTCTTCGCCACAAGAGGACGATCGCCTACTCGATAAAATTCTCGATCTGGTATTTGAAATTATGAATGTCGATCGCGCGGCCATTTTGCTGGTCGATTCCGAAACCAATACTTTAGAACAAAAAGCGCTGCGGTGGCGATCGACCCATTCAAACAGTACGCGCTTTTACAGTACCAGTATCGTTAATTTCGTTCGCCGTCAAGGGAAAGCGATTCTCACTGAAGATGCTAGCGCTGACGGCCGCATTTCGGGAGACTCAATTTTATTTCAAACCATTCGCGCCTCTATGTGCGTCCCCCTCAAACCTCACGATGATGTCATTGGCATTTTGTATGTCGATAATTTATCGCAGTCGGGGATTTATACCAAAGAGGATCTGGAGTTTTTAACTTGCTTGGCGACCCAAGCGGCGATCGCGATCGAGAACTTGCGCCTGATCGAAACTATGCGCCAAGAAGCGGTATTGCGCGACAAACTCGAACAGTTTTTTCCGCCGTCTGTCACCAACAAAATGCGCGAAGATGGCGGACTCGAAATTGTAGAAACGGAAGTCACGGCTCTGTTTGCCGATATTAGCGGCTTTACGGAAATGACCTCGCGCATGGCTCCGAGACAAGTGATTGAAATGCTCAATGAATACTTTCAAGTCATGGTCGAAGAAATCGTGTTTCCCTATGGGGGAACCCTGGAAAAATACATCGGCGATGCCTTGTTTGCCGTTTGGGGCGCACCGTATCGCAAAGATGACGATTGCGAGCGGGCCATTTGGGCCGCGATCGAGATGCAATGGGCCGTAAAGCGACTCAATCAGTATTGGAAACAGCAGCGCAACCTCGAAATCGCCATTCACATCGGTTTAAATACGGGTAAAGTTGCTGCCGGAAATATCGGCTCTAAAAAGTTAATCCAATATGCGACAATCGGCGACACCACCAATGTCACCAGCCGCATCTGTAACGTTGCTAAAGCGGACGAAATTGTTGTCTCGCAAAGCACCTACGATCGCCTGAAAGATGGAGACCTCCCGTTTAGAAAACTCTCCCCCGTGATGGTGAAAGGCAAAACCAAACCGTTGCAACTCTATCGCTTACTTTGGCAACAAGTTAATCCCGATTTGTTGCAGTTTCCCAAACACTTGGAAAACTTGCAAGTCTGAGCGATATCGAAAGTTGTCATTTTTACGTCACTTTCTGGCCGTATAAAGAAAACGTAGCGCGATCGTTTGGTCATTTGTTATGTTCGACCGCAACATCAATATCTGCTTTTCCTATTTGCGGACACCCGCGATCGCGGTGGTTCTCGCCTCCCTAAGCGGCTGCTTGAATTTACCGCCGCAACTGCCCGAGTCCTTACAAACCCCCCCTTCACAAGCGCGATCGTCCCTGACTCCCCCAACCTCACCAGTGCCACCTCCAGAGTCTACCATTCCCATTAGCGAGCTCTCCAACTATCAAGGAATTACGATCTCCGGCACGGTGAGAAGCGTCGTCGGTAACGAGTTTACCTTAAACGATGGCACTGGAGAAATTATTGTCGATCCCGGCCCCAGATGGTGGCAAGAAATCAACCTCACTCCAGGAGAAACTATTGTCGTCACCGGGGAATACGACGACGATGATTTTGATGCCTATCGCATCGTTCGCGACAATGGAGAAACCATCGAAATTCGCGATCGTTCCGGGCCGCCGCCTTGGGCAAACCGCGATCCTCTCGACGATCGCGACTGAGGTAATTTGGCATAAAAAACCATGAGAATTTTGTTAGTAGAAGACGATCCCGAACAAATCGAGCCCCTACAGATGGCCCTCTCCCAAGGAGGACATTTAGTAGATGGAGCCGAGGACGGCGACACCGCTCAATGGTTGATGTCCGATACCGACTACGACTTACTGATTTTAGACTGGATGTTACCCAATATTAGCGGTTTAGAACTGTGCCGTCAATACCGCCAACTCGGAAAAACTGCTCCCGTATTGATGCTGACCGCAAAAGATACCACCCGAGATAAAGTGGCGGGACTCGATGCCGGGGCAGATGATTATCTTGTCAAACCCGTTGATGTTGTAGAATTGTTAGCGCGGGTGAGAGCCTTGGGACGGCGATCGCCCCTGTGGACGGGAGAGACGTTATCCCTCGCCGATCTCACCCTCAATATTGCCACCCTAGTTGTCGAACGCAACGGTAAAAGTACGAAACTCTCGCCGCGAGAATTTCAACTGTTAGAATACCTGATGCGACACAAGCATCAAGTGTTAAGCCGCACGCAAATCGAGCAACATCTTTGGCAGTGGGGAGACGAACCCGAAAGCAATGCTGTCACCGCTCGCGTGCGTCGGTTGCGAAAGCGCTTGCAGGCGGTGGAAGCAGCCGATTGGATTGAAACTGTTTACGGTACGGGCTATTGTTTAAAAGAAAAATAACTACAACAAAAATAACGGCTGTTACTCGCAGTATTTTCTCACAACCGCCACTCCAAACCATTTGGCGCGGGGTTCCTACCCGTCGTAAAGGAATTGCGATCGTTTCCATTCCTTTTGCTTGTTTGTTGGCGACGTTAGGAACCTTTTTATGGCTGCAAATAGACTTGATTGAAGACGAAGCCTGGGTTAACCATACGCAGCGCGTTCGCCTCGAGACTCAACGATTGCTGACCGCACTTTTAAATGCAGAAACGGGTTTACGCGGCTATGGAATGACTGGAGAACCGGATTTTTTGGCTCCCTACAGCGAAGCGATCGAGACCATTCCTTACTCGGTACGAGTTTTAAAATATCTCGTTTCCGACAATCCCTCCCAAACCCAAAGAGCCTTAGAAATTGAAATATTAGTTCAAAAAAACTTGGACTTAATGGATGACAAACTCGCACAAATGAACGTGCAGCTAGAACCGGGAGGCTGGCCCGATCGCCAAGAAGGAGATCCTGAAGTTTTAAGCGAGGATGAATACTATCGATCGCCCCTTCAAGATCGCTTTTCCTACAGCGAACTTTACTATTGGCTGGAAGAAGGGAAAGCCTTAATGGATACGACTCGAGGGAAAATTTCTCGCTTTGCGGCAGAAGAAGAACGCTTGTTGGAAATCAGAAAGCAGCATTTTCGCTACCATCAAATTCTAGAATTTATTTTGTTGGCATTCTTTGCCGCGTTAGGAACAGTTGCGACCTGGTTTGCCGTTCATTTATTTCAACAACTCGATCGCGAATTGTCTCTCAAACGAGCAATTTTACAAGAAAAGAACCAACAGCTACAAGAGTCGCTCTCGGCTCGCATTGTTGCCGAACAGAAATTGCAACAGGCTTACCATCAATTAGATCGCTTTACCGCCAATGCTTCCCACGAATTGCGAGCGCCTCTGGCTGCCATTTTAAGTAACGCTCAAGTGGGACTTCTAGCGGACGAAGATTGTCCCCAACAACCGCGCCAGCGATTGCAAAAAATTGTCGGACTCTCTAAATCAATGAGTTTTCTGGTGAGTAACCTGCTGTTTTTGGCACGGCACGATCGCCTCCCGGAAACAGTTGTCGAGCTCGATCTCCAAGATTGGCTCGATCGCTTTATTAAAGACGCATCTGCCGAAGTCGATTGTCAAGATCGGCATCTTGCGGTTAAAAATTTCCCAACTTCGGTATTTGTGAAAGCCGAACCGGAATTGTGGCGACAGGCGATTTTTAACCTGGTTCGTAATGCTTGCCAACATACCCCTAAAGGTGAAGAAATTACCATCGAGCTAGAAGCCGACGATCGTCGCGCGTGGTTGCGAGTTTGCGATCGCGGCATCGGTATTTCTTCTGATGACTTACCCTATATTTTCGAGCGATTTTACCGAGCCGATCGCTCCCGATCTGGAGGGGGTTTTGGGTTGGGATTAGCGATCGTGCAGCAAATTGTTCAGCTTCACAATGGCGAGATTTCAGTTGATAGCACTCCGTTCCGAGGATCGACGTTTACCATCGAGCTACCCCGTATTTTCCCTGAAGCGAAATCGCCCCCATTGAATGCTGCCAATTAAATTTTTGACCGTAACTATTCAGGTTTCCGATCGTCAACAGGCGTAGAAACCCGGTTTCTGGCAGATCTCCAGATAAAATTCGAGTTTATCCGTTGAGAAACCGGGTTTCTGAGTGCCACCTGAATGCTTACCTTTGACCCAAAAACCATCTGTCATTTTTAGGTCACATTTCCTCTTTAAATTAGAATCGTTGCAATCAAGAGGAACTCTCATGGATTCTGACTTTTCGGCTCAACCGTTGGCTAACTCGTCGATCGCTACTTCAGCTTTGGGAACGATTTCGGGAACAGTTGGCGCTCTGGTTGATGAGGGAGACGATTTTATTCTCCAAACTGCTGGAGGCGAGCGATTCATCATCGATTCTTCTCCTTTAGAAGCCCGACAATTGGACTTGATTCCTGGCGAGACTTTAATTGTTGAAGTGGCCGAACGAGAGGGATTTGAAATCGATACTGCTCGAATTACGCGCCCCGATGGTTCGGTAGTTTTAGGCGCATCAGGTCGTCCGTTTGTAGACGATCGCGATGCAGCGACCGATTTTTTGACAGGAGAACGATTCGATACGCGCACGGGGGAAATTATTTCGGGAACGGTTGGTGCTTTGGTTGATGAGGGAGACGATTTCATTCTCCAAACTGCTGGAGGCGAGCGATTCATCATCGATTCTTCTCCTTTAGAAGCGCGACAATTAGGCTTAATTCCCGGCGAAACTTTAAACGTTGAAGTGGCCGAACGAGAGGGATTTGAAATCGATACCACTCGAATTACGCGCCCCGATGGTTCGGTAGTTTTAGGCACAACAGCTACTCCTCCAATGGACGATCGCGATTCTATTGCCAACTTTTTGAGCGGAGAATGGTTCGACGCTCGAGACTACTTAGAACGCCATGCAGATGTAGCGGCCGCAGGTGTCGATGCTTGGCAGCATTTCCTCAATTATGGTGCGCGAGAAGGACGTTTACCAGAAGTTTTCGATGCGGATTTCTATCTGAGTGCCAACCCAGATGTAGCGGCCGCAGGTGTCGATGCTTGGCAGCATTTCCTCGACTACGGCTGGCGCGAAGGTCGTCTGGCTAGCGCGATCGCCGAATCGAAACTGTAAACCGCCTTGTCATTTTTTCGTCATCTTTAGTCCCTAAAGTCAAAATAGTTTCTTCTCAATACTCAAGGAGTCTTGCCATGAATCGCGTTGTTGCGTCCGTCTTAGTTGCCAGTGGTCTTGCAGTAGCGGCAGCTTTGCCGTACATCAGTCACGCTCAAACTGTCTATACAGGAATTGTCGAACGGGTGTGGGAAGATGGCCTGCGCTTAAATACAGGCGATCGCACTTTCCGGGTTGATACTTGGGATCTCTACGGTGACAGTACACCCGCTCATGTTTCTATAGGCGATGAATTGACAATTTCGGGTGAATTTGACGGTCGCGAATTTGATGCCTTCAGTATTGAGGGAGCCAGTTCTACTCCTGTTTCTGAAGGTAGCGGTGTCCCGGCTTCGCGTTCTCCCGGTTCTAATGTTTATACGGGTACTGTTGAATCAGTATGGGAAGATGGCCTGCGATTAAATACAGGCGATCGCACTTTGCGGGTTGATACTTGGGATCTCTACGGTGACAGCACGCCCGCACATATTTCTGTAGGCGATGAATTGACAATTTCGGGTGAATTTGATGGTCGCGAATTTGATGCCTTCAGCATTGAGGGAGCCAGTTCTACTCCTGTTTCTGAAGGTAGCGGTGTCCCGGCTTCGCGTTCTCCCGGTTCTAATGTTTATACGGGTACGGTTCAATCAGTATGGGAAGATGGCCTGCGCTTAAATACAGGCGATCGCACTTTCCGGGTTGATACTTGGGATCTCTATGGTGACAGCACGCCCACGCATATTTCTGTGGGTGATGAATTGACGATTTCGGGTGAATTTGACGATGGTGAATTTGATGCCTTCACTATCGATCGCGCACCATAACCCATAAAAACTTTATCGCGAAACTTCCCGCGATCGCCGACTTTCCTAGCCTCAGAGATTGACCCAGTTTGACAGGATTGAGCGCTCGACCTTAACAGTCAGCGCTCTTTTTTCTCAATGACTAGGGGCAACTTTCTAAAAACTTACATAATTTTCAATGGGTGTGTAGCGACTGACGCGATCGCGTCTAGTAAAAATACTCTTGTCAACTGGCTGCTGGCTGGATTACAATCGGTGTATGTTTTGAAGGTCTAAATCTCATGTCCGACACTCAGCGATTTGCCCCTCGGCCCCGCATTTCTGTCCCTACTAATAACCCCGACGATCCGGCTTATATCGTCCAACCGGGAACGGGTTTGGATGGAGTGGTGGGGTTCGGTACATTAGGGGAAATTGATTGTACGGGTGCGCTTCTATGGACGGGTCGCCACATTCTGACGGCGGCCCACTGTTTTAACATGGATGACGAGACAGCAAATCCTAACCCCAACCCTAGCGATTATACTGTATTTTTCGACTTACCCACCGGCCGGGTTGGCGTGCCCGTTGCCCGAATTTTTCAACATCCTAATTGGACATCTGATGAAGCCTCTAATAACGATATTGCCATTATCGAACTGGCGCAAACGGCTCCAGAAGCGGCCGATCGCTACGAGATTTATACCGCCTTCGATGAAGTCAGTCAACCCATTTTGCGCGTCGGTTACGGAACCAAAGGCACGGGAAATGCGGGGGAACTTCCAGATGACAATGCGACCCGGCGGTTTGGATTAAACCGCTACGAGGGATTGGGAGAAATTTTTAATGTTGAAACTGATTTTAACATACTTCCTGGAACGCAACTCGTTTACGATTTCGATAACGGTTTGCCCCAAAACGATGCGTTAGGAGTCGAATTCGGACTGGTCGATCTGGGCTTTGGTTCGCAAGAAGTGGGCAGCAGCCAAGGCGATTCTGGCGGGCCCTCTTTTATTGGCAATAAAATTGCTGGAATCGTCTCTTATGGCACGAGTTCCAACGCTGATATTAACTCGAACAACGATACCAGTTTTGGAGAGTTGTTTGCCGATACTCGCGTCTCTGCGTATGCAGGTTATATTGCCGAAACCATTGCCCTTTCTAATAGTGGCGACGATCTCGTTTTAGGAACCAATCGGAACGATAACTTAAATGGAAATCGCGGGAACGACACGATCGACGGTTTAGGAGGAAACGATATTCTCTTAGGAGGACGCGATAACGATACGATTTCCGGTGGAGACGGAGATGATGGAATTGGAGGCAATATCGGTAACGATCGCATTGATGGCGGCAGTGGTAACGATATTCTTTTAGGCGGAAAAGATAACGATTTGTTGATTGGAAATCTTGGTAACGACGTGCTTAGCGGTGACTTCGGTCAAGACATTTTAATCGGTAACGAAGGTGGCGATACGTTTATCTTGCGGACGGATACGGCAGTTGTCGATCCGGGGCAAGCTGATATTATTGCTGATTTTAATGCCATCGAAGACGCGATCGGTTTAACCGCAGGCTTGACAGAAGCGAACCTCAGTTTGGAAACCTTTGTTTTTGGCGAAACGCCGGGAATTTTGCTGCGAGTTGCCAATACGGGGGCAATTTTAGGGTTTGCAAGTAACGCGACAGCGGCGCAGCTATCGGGGCGGTTTGTTGCGGCTTAATCCGAACCCGTTGAAGGTGAAACGCGATTGCTGCTAGTAGAAATACCCACGTCATTTCGATTTTCCTGGGCTAAGATGGAAGTCTGCCTTTAAATGGTAATATTCCATGAACGAGAATCGTCAGTTCGCCCCCCGGCCTCGCATTTCTGTCCCTACCAATAATCCTGACGATCCCGCCTATATCGTCCAGCCAGGAACGGGTTTGGATGGAGTAGTCGGTTTTGGGGACTCGGGGAAAACCGATTGTACGGGTGCGTTGCTATGGACGGGTCGCCATATTCTGACAGCGGCCCATTGTTTTAATATTGACGAAGAGACCCCCGATCCCAACCCCAATCCTGCCGAATTAACAGTCGTTTTTGATTTACCCACCGGACGGGTTGGCGTGCCCGTTGCCCGGATTTTTCAACACCCTAACTGGATAGCTGACGACGGGTCAAATAACGATATTGCCATCATGGAACTGGCACAAACGGCTCCAGAAGCAGCCGATCGCTATAATATTTATACCGAATCGAACGAGGTCGGCCAAACAATTTTGCGGGTGGGTTACGGAACGAAAGGCACGGGAAATACAGGAGAAGTGCCCGAAGAACAAGATCCCAATCCGATCAAACGATTTGGTTTCAACCGCTACGATGGATTAGGAGAAGCGTTGAACCCCGATCCGACATTGACGATCGAACCGGGAATCCAACTTGTCTATGATTTTGATAGCGGATTACCTGAAAATGATTCTCTAGGAATAGACTTCGGACTCCCCGATCTTGGCTTGGGTTTGCAAGAAGTGGGAACGAGTGGTGGGGATTCTGGCGGGCCTTCTTTTATTAACGGACAAGTTGCTGGTGTAGCCTCGTATGGCATTCGTCCACTCACTTTAAGTGCAGATGCAACTGATGAAAACGATACCAGTTTTGGCGAAATTTTTTCTGATACTCGCGTCTCGGCTTATGCGGGTTATATTGCCGAAACCATTGCCCTTTCTAATAGTGGCGACGATCTCGTTTTAGGAACCAATCGGAACGATAACTTAAATGGAAATCGCGGGAACGACACGATCGACGGTTTAGGAGGAAACGATATTCTCTTAGGAGGACGCGATAACGATACGATTTCCGGTGGAGACGGAGATGATGGAATTGGAGGCAATATCGGTAACGATCGCATTGATGGCGGCAGTGGTAACGATATTCTTTTAGGCGGAAAAGATAACGATTTGTTGATTGGAAATCTTGGTAACGACGTGCTTAGCGGTGACTTCGGTCAAGACATTTTAATCGGTAACGAAGGTGGCGATACGTTTATCTTGCGGACGGATACGGCAGTTGTCGATCCGGGGCAAGCTGATATTATTGCTGATTTTAATGCCATCGAAGACGCGATCGGTTTAACCGCAGGCTTGACAGAAGCGAACCTCAGTTTGGAAACCTTTGTTTTTGGCGAAACGCCGGGAATTTTGCTGCGAGTTGCCAATACGGGGGCAATTTTAGGGTTTGCAAGTAACGCGACAGCAGCGCAGCTATCGGGGCGGTTTGTTGCTGCTTAATTGAAGCGAGTAGAAAACTAAAGTGGTAAGTATTCAGGTGGTACAGAGAAACCCTGGTTTGGTGAAGGGAGAAACTCGGATTTTGTCTGGCTATAAGCGAGAAACCGGGTTTCTACACTCGTTTAGCCCAGTATACCTGAATCCTTACCTAAAGTGAAGAATCCGATCGAGCCCCTGGCTAATGAGGATGGGGGTAAAATGGAGGCTCTGCCTCCACAGTTCGTTGCGTCCAGTGATGAACGCAACGAAGGGAAACCCCCCACACTAAAAATTTAAGTGTCTTGCTCGATATCTTGCAAGTTAAACAAGAAGGGAACCGCCGGAGAATCGCCTCCGAGTACCAACACTTTGGGCATTTGCGCTCCGCCTTCGCGCCACGCTTCGATCGCCTCTTTTTGGAGTACCAACTGTCCGCCTTGCGCTTTCAAAGTTTCAGCCAGTAACTTTTGGGCCTCAGCTTTTCCTCGGGCGCGGTTGATATCCGCTTGCGCTTCTTGTTCGGCTTCTTGGGCCACGTAAACTGCCCGTCGGGCTCGCTGTTCGGCGATTTGTTTCTCCTCAACCGCTCGCGAAAACTCCGCCGAGAAATTCAGATCGATGACGCTAGTATCGAGGACGATAATCCCGTATTTTTTCAAGCGCATATCCAGAGCTTCGTCAAAATCTTGTTTGAGTTCGTTGCGCTGGGTAATTGCTTCTTCGACTGTGCGCCGCGCCGCCGCAATTTTAAACGATTCTTGGGTTTGCGGGGCAATAATTTTGGCGACGATGTTAGCGAGGGTTCCTTGCGTGCGCCGCACCGTGACTACCTGAGTCGGATCGAGGCGAAAGTTAATGGCAAAACTTGCCCTCAAATCTTGCAAGTCGCGGGTAGAACTTTCGGCTGGAACTTCAAACTTTTGTACCGTGACATCGTAGATATCCACTGCCGACACCAAAGGCGGTTTGAAGTGCAACCCTTCGAGCAAAGCCCCGTCTCGAGCCTTACCGAGAATGCTCAATACGCCTGCTTGTCCGGGGTTGATGACCACAAAAGAACTCGAACCAACGAGAACGAGAAGGGCGACGACGATGCCAGCGACGATCGCCTGCCAGTTAGTTTGCTGCTGTCTCAAAGTCGATCTCCTAAATGCGTGCGTCGAGGTTCTTTTCTCACTGTAGCCCATTGTGCGGGGAAAAGTTCGGCGACGAGGGTTTTCCGAAGCAGGGGCACTGCCCGAGGGCAGACGATCGCGGTTAGTTGACGATCGCGGCCGGCCGCCCTAAACTAGGGAGAAGCGGCAATTTTCAGGAGTCCGATCGCGTCCCATGAGTCAGAGCAAACGTATTTTTCTCGGAGTCGCGATCGCGACTCTATGGGTCGGATCGATGGCTTTAAGTGCCTGCGCCGCGCCCGATCGCAGTGCAAAAGCCGAAAACCCGGCGCGATCGCCGCGCAATTTCGATACCCAAGAAATGCTCGAGGCTCACAACGAATGGCGATCGCGGGTTGGGGTTCCTCCCCTCAGTTGGTCTGAAGATCTCGCCGACTACGCCGAACAGTGGGCGCAACAACTGGCCGATCGCGGTTTCGATATGGAACATCGCCCCAACAACCGCTACGGCGAAAACATCTATTGGAGTGCCGGACGCAGCGCCAGCCCCACCGATGTCGTCAATTCCTGGGGTGAAGAAGTCGCAGACTACAACTATCAAAATAATACCTGCGATGGGGTTTGCGGTCACTATACCCAAGTCGTCTGGGAAAATACCCAGGAAGTCGGCTGCGCCGTCGTTCGCGGCACGCACCCCGAATACCGCACTCAAGAAGTCTGGGTGTGCAACTACAATCCTCCCGGTAATTACGTCGGGGAAAGACCCTACTAATGGGGAATTGGGGGTTTGGGGGATTAGGGATTAGGTTTTAGGGATTAGGTTTTAGGGGGGCTTTGTCCTATAAGTCCGTAAACCTTTCTCCCCCTCTCCTTGTCTCCCCCTCCCCTTGTCCCCTTGTCTCCCCATCTTAAAACTGGTCGCTGGTCACTGTTCACTGGTCACTGAAACATGGTTCCCTTTGTTGATTTAACTCTCACGAATGCCCCACTGCAAGGGGAAATTAAAACTGCGATCGCTGAAATTGTCGATCGCGGCGATTTTATTATGGGGCAAGCGGTGACATCCTTTGAGACCGCTTTTGCCAAGGCCTGTAACGTTCCTTATGCGTTAGGCGTGGCCTGCGGTACCGACGCGATCGCCTTGGGGTTGCGGGCTTGCGGCGTAGGGCCGGGGGATGAGGTGATTTTACCGGCCAACACCTTTATTGCTACGCTGATTGGTATCGAGCGATCGGGGGCCAAACCGATTTTAGTCGATTGCGATCGCCATACGGCTCTCATCGACCTAGACGCGGCGGCGGCGGCGGTGACAGCCCGAACCAAAGCGATCGTCCCGGTGCACTTGTACGGGCAAATGGTCTCCCCGTCGGCATTGCGAGAGTTTTCTGCAACCCATAACGTCTTGGTATTTGAAGATGCAGCCCAGGCCCTCATGGCCGAACGGGAGGGATATCGGGCCGGTTCGGTCGGCGTAGCGGCGGCGTTTAGCTTCTATCCGAGTAAGAATTTAGGGGCCTTCGGCGATGGCGGACTCGTGGTCACGCAAGATGAAGCCGTGGCCCAAAAACTGCGATCGCTGCGGAACTACGGGGCACCGAAAAAGTACGTCCACGCTGACAAAGGCACTAACAGCCGCCTCGACAGCATCCAAGCGGCGATACTGAATGTGAAATTGCCCCATTTACAGGGTTGGAACCGCGATCGCAACCAAGCCGCGCAACTGTACGATCGCCTGTTAGACTCCATTCCCGGTATCGATCCGATCCGCAACGATAGCGGCGAAGGTCACGTTTATCACCTCTACGTGGTGCGTGTCGAGGGCGATCGCGACGCATTGCAACAAAAACTCGGCGATCGCGGCATTTCCACAGGCATTCACTACCCGATTCCGTGTCATTTACAACCGGGCTATCGCGATTTAGGCTACCCAGAAGGGGCATTTCCCCAGTCCGAAACCTTGTGCGAAACGATTCTTTCTTTGCCCATGTATCCGGGTATTACCGAAGCGCAAGTTCGGGCCACCTGTGAGGCGATCGCCTCTTGAGATGGGGGGACAAGGGGAGGGGGAGAGGGGGAGAAAGGTTTACGGACTTATAGGACAAAGCCCCCCTAAAACCTAATCCCTAAAACCTAATACCTAATCTTTCATGCGCTAACCCAACACGCCTCTTCCCGAGTCAGGCGAATTTGCGCCAAGGCGAAGACAGTGGGAATGATGCGGGCATAACTGGTGGCGATCGCCCGCCAGCCGAGATCGGCAAAGAACCAGGCCCATAATGCCGGGCCGAGTACGGCTAGGGCGCTGCGGGCGGCCGTGTAGCGGGCCGCTGACAGGGCCATGCTGTGGCGAGTGGCGTGTAAGGCGGCGTAACTTTTCATTCGTACCGCAACTGCGGCGGCCCCACCGCGCACCGCTTCGCGGGCCAGTTGGTGTTTGGCAAAATGGAGGGCAAACTGGCGGGCCAGTTGGTTGAGTAGCAGGGGACGGACGACGGAACTGACCGCCAGGGCGCTACCCCCTTTCAGCAGCCAACCGACGGGATCGCGCTGGGCCGAGAGGGGCAAGGGTTGGCTCAAGTCGGATTTGGCTAGCGATCGCTGCACGCGCTGGTTGAGGGCATCGCGTTCGGCTTCCGAGAGGCGCT